>CAZJOL010000032.1:7437-17153 GCA_964547605.1 uncultured Bacteroidaceae bacterium
ATGGCTCGAAAGAGTTTCAAAATAAATTTTTAATCCCGTTTGTAAAAGGAGTTGCATATATTGCAGCTCCTTTTCTTTTTAACAGACATGCTACAAAAACCATTCACCCTCCTCTCCGAGTACCTCCGCCAGAAATACGGCGGGCGTCTGCAAAAAGTCAGCGTTGATGCGGGCTTCACGTGCCCCAACCGCGACGGAAGCGCCGGCACCGGAGGATGCACCTATTGTGACAACAGCGCTTTCAATCCATCGTATTGTTCTCCCGGGAAATCGATCCGGCAACAGGTGACTGAGGGAATGGAGTTTCATGCAAAGCGCTACCGGCGGGCACAGCAATTTCTGGTGTATTTCCAGCCATACTCAAACACATACGCTGAAATTGAAAAACTTCGTTCATTGTATTCAGAAGCGCTAGCCATTGAAGGGGTTGCTGGAATCAGCGTAAGTACCCGCCCCGATTGTTTCAGTCGCGAAACAGCAGAGTTGCTGGCCGGCATTGCGGAAAAGAAAGTAGTCATGCTTGAAATCGGTATCGAAAGTGTGCGCGACAATACGCTGCAACGAATCAACCGGGGTCATGGTTTTGCATGCACTGAAAAAGCTTTTGCATTAGCCGCTGAATTCGGACTATTTGTAACCGGACATTATATAATAGGTCTGCCTGGCGAAAGCCGCGAAGAAATCCTTTCAGATGCGTCTGTATTGAATACACTTCCCATGGATGCGCTGAAGCTTCACCAATTGCAGATTGTGCGCAATACTGCCATGGAAAAGGATTTTCTCGATAATCCCTCCGATTATACACTGTTCGAACTGGCTGAATATGTCGACTTCATTGTCTCATTTGCTGAAAGATTGAGGCCAGACCTGCTGATTGACCGTTTTGCCGGCGAAGTACCACCCGCCTTCCTGCGCGCGCCCGATTGGGGTTTGATACGATATGATCAGGTACTGCAGCTGATTGAAAAAAGATTCACAGAGCGCAAAACGAATCAGGGCGCAGCCAGCATGATATAAGAATTATGATCGGGTGTCCTTCGTCTGTGCTCAGGATAAAATTTTTGATTTTTGATCTGTTGTGAGATTTGAAGAAATGTTTGTCGGAAAGAAAACAATTTTACGTAATCAACTACATTTATGCATTTTACTATTCCTGCTTTTCTTCAAAAATCTAAAATCAACAATCGGATTTCTTAAATAAAAAAAAGCCCCTTACGGGGCTCACGTTATCTGTTATGATTTTGGGGGGGCTGTTTTGTGGTGAAAAGCAGATTTGTTTTTGCAACTTTCACGACACAAAGATACATCGGGAAACAAGCACTTTTTTTTTTACTTATTGGTGTTGCGGCAAAATGTGACATTTTACGCAACAAATAAAAGCAACAGCGGGAATACGAAGCAAAAACAAAGTATATTATATTGTTTTTCAATACTTTAACTACTAAAGTATAGAGATTGTTAAATATGTTCAGCTTTTTATTTAATGCTGATGTAACTTGTCAAATATAAAGAGCACAATTGATGCTTATTTTTCTATCTTACAAGAATATATGATCGCAATTCACCAAATTTTCCAGAAAAAATCGCCTATGCTTTCCTTACAATCAATTGCATGTTTTCGTATGCAACTATTCTGATGTTTTCGCCTTTTTCGATGTAGCCAATCTGGGCAGTTGCATCATATTGCTCGCCATCGATTTCAATTTTCCCTGCCGGACGCAAGATGGTCAACGCCACCCCTGTTTTGCCAACAAGCTCTTTATAAGTACTTTCCGAGGCTGAATACCCATCCGAAGACCTCAATTCCTCACTTAAACCCAGGGTTGAACCGCCTACTTTTACCTTTACCAGTTTCGTGCTCAGATAAAATGAACCGACCAAAGCAATTAAAATAGATATGGAAACCAATGCAAATGAGCGGGCAACCGGAGTATAGTCTCCATCAGGCATTGAGAGGCCGACATTTCCCACGAGCGAGAGTGTGAGACCACCAACAATGAGTACAATACCTGAAACGCCGGCTACGCCGAAGCCGGGAATGACAAATATCTCCACAGCCAGCAGCCCGATGCCAATAATAAAAATAAGGATCTCCCAATTATTGGCCAGCCCTTCAATGTATAGCGGAGCAAAATACAGCAGAGCGGCAACGATAGCCACCAAAAGTGCAAAACCGATTCCCGGCGACTGCATTTCGAAATATATTCCGCCAATTATCAACATGATGAGCAATCCGCTGATAACCGGATTAATCAAAAATCCTATGAATTTATCCAATGCGGAAATTTCCTGCCGGACAATTTCGTATTCCGCAATTCCATTTCTTTGGATAATCTCTTCAATGCTTTCGGCCTGACCTTCGCAATAACCATGAGCAATTGCTTCTTCGGTAGTGAATGTCAGCACTTTGCCTGAATCGACCACCCCTTCAATATATACATCCGGATCCACCATGGCTTCGGCAATCATCGGATCGCGGCCCTGGGCCTGAGCTGTACTGCGCATCATCGAACGCATATAGCTCTGATACTTGTCTGGCGCTGCTTCCTGTGTCTCTGTTACAACAGTCGATGCACCAATATTGGCTCCTTTGCGCATATATATGCTGTCGCAGGCAATTGAAATCAGCGCTCCGGCCGATGCCGCATTGTTGTCAATAAAGACCCAGACCGGTTTCGGGAAATTGAGCAAGGCAGTTCTGATGCTGTCGGCCGCATCGACAAGCCCGCCATAAGTATTCATGTGCACCAGAACAATGTCGGCATTCACATCCCTGGCTTCCTGCAAGCCCATTTTTGTTGTGCGCCAGGATGAAGGCCCGATTTCATCGAAAATCTTCAGGACATAAATTTTCGTTTTATGATTTTCCTGTGCAAAGGAATTCAGTGCAAAAACCGGCAGTAAAGCCAGCAGTAAAAAACAGATTTTCTTATTGATAAAACTCATAGGTGACAAAAGTTTTGTTGGACTGACCTTCCTGCGACCAGATAATCATAACAAGTCGGCCATTCTGATCATAGCTGTATTCATATGTTTCGGAAATGTTGTAAGCAAAGTTTTCATTCTGCATCAGCTGCAACTGACCGTCCTTGTTGTATGTAAGGGTCAGCAATCCATCCTGCGATTTTATAGTGGTCTGCTTTTCGGTCCGGCTAACCTGAGTTTCAGCGCTTTTACCAAGGCTGTTATTACCGGGAAGATCGACTGTTGAAATGATTCCACCATACTCGTTAATGGCTGTTATCCGATTGAATTCATTGTAAATATATTCAGTCTCGCTGACTTCCCAGGTATTAAACGTAGTTTTCACAGCAGATTGACGGATGAATTTGCGCTCTTCGGGGAAATACCGGTATTGAATGATTTCTTCTGTCTTCCCGTCATTAAACACATATTTACTCAGAAAACCCGCATCATCAAAATCAAATGATGCCGAATAAACGAATCCGACCTGACCGGTTTCCTTCACCAGTCTGCCGGCAAGGTCGAAATGCAGCATGGTTTGTTTTTCAACTTTGGAATTATCGGCGCTCATGGTCGCCAGCATAATGCTCTTTATTTTTTGCGCCTTCACCTGCTGCTGATTGAGCCAGGGGTAGCTCAGTTCAACATAGGGATTCTGAGCCTGCAATAAAGATACAAGACAAAAGGAAAAAGATAAAAGGAGAAAAATATTTTTCATAAAGACTTAATTTCAAAAAAACAAGCTGTTCCATAAGCCGGATTCTGTAATCCGCCGAAGCGGACTCTCATCATTTATCTGCGGTACATGTCGCCATGAACCTTTAGCAGCCTACCCCCCGGCATGGGCGAGCAACCCTTAGCCGGTATACGTGGCTTTGCACCCCATGAGGTTTACCTGCTGCGGAGTCACCTCCGGCAGCTGTGAGCTCTTGCCTCACAATTTCACCCTTACCAAGGCACAAGGCCAAGGCGGTATAATTTCTGTTGCACTGGCTGTCCCGCCGAAGCGGGCCTTCCCGTTAGGAAGCATGGTGCTCTGCGGTGTCCGGACTTTCCTCCCCTTATAAAATAAAGAGCGATGAGAGGAACAGCTTATTACAAAATTACGTCGTTTTTCTGACAAAACCACAATAGACTTTCACGAATTTAAGCGATATATGCATTTTCCTCTCATGTCTATGGCGCAATTTTCGTATTATTGTGGCAAAATAATTGAAAGGCCACCGGCCAGAACCCACTAAAACCTGCAGCCATGAAAAAGATACTTTTACTACTGTTAGTTGCTGCATTTGCTGCATCCTGCACCAGTTCGAAAAAATACCTCGAACGGCAGCAATTTGATTACGCGATACAGAAAAGTTCCAAAAAACTGATGAAAAAACCGGATAAGGAGAAACAGCTTGATGTTCTCAGCCGGGCTTGGAAAGCCGCCAATCAGCGCGATATGGAACGGATCAATTACCTGAAAACAACCGGCCAGCCCGAAATCTGGGATGAAATTTTTCAGATATATTCCCGCATGAAATGGCGTCAGGATATTGTTCGCAACCTGCCACAGCCGGTTTTGTCATCCATTGGATATGTGTATGTTGATTATACCAATGAAACCGTGAATGCACAGCGGAATGCAGCTGAATTTTACTATCAGAAAGCAATGATTCTGATGGAAACCGGTGACCGCTTTTCGGCCCGTCAGGCATACGATCATCTGTTGCAGACCAAACGTTTCTTTGCCGCATATAAAGATGTCGATCAGCAAATTCTGCGCGCTCAGGCCATGGGAACAGCCAATGTACTGTTTATTTCGCGCAACAATTCAGGCCAGATGCTCCCCGAAGGTTTCCTCGATGAAATTCTCAAAGTTTCAATGGGCGATATCGAAGGCAGATTTGTCCGCTTTTTCAACACTTTTGATACTTCGAGACAATATCATTACAGAACCGTGTTGAACCTGACCAAAGTGGATGTGTCACCCGAAAGCGCCCGCGAATTTTTCTACGAAGAATCGAAAGAAGTTCAGGATGGATGGACATATATTCTTGACAGCAACGGCAACGTGATGAAAGACAGTCTTGGTAATGATATTAAAATCCCGAAGATGGTTGAAATTTCCTGTCAGGTGCATGAAACGCAGCTGCACAAACAGGCCATTGTTGGCGGTTATCTTGACATCTACGGTGCCGACAACACGCTTATCAAATCCGATCCCATCACAGCTGAAGTTTTCTTTGATTACGCTTTTGCCACAGCCAATGGCGACAAATCGATCCTGAAAGAGGAGACCAAACGCAAGCTCAGCAATCCTCCGGCCGGATTCCCAAACAGCTTCCAGATGATCTGGGATGCATCTGCGATTGTAAAAAATGTTGCGAAAGATATACTGGTACGCAATTCCTATATATTTCAGTAAGACATTTTTCTCTCAAAAAAAAGGCTGTCCGAAGAAGACAGCCTTTTTTTCTTTTACTGAAACGGATTTGTTCCGTGTTTTACAACGTTTTCTTCAGGATGATCATCTGAGTATTTTTTACAGTCGATTTCCACCGATATGGGTTTAGATGGTTTTTCAAAATCACTGGTGGAAAGGTCAATTGATTTATCAGCATACACCTTTTGCATAAAGATGGCCCAGATCGGGAGAGCCATATTGGCGCCCTGACCCAATCCAGTACTGATGAAGTGTACCTGCATGTCTTCTGCACCCACCCAGCAGCCTGCCACCAATTCAGGAGTAATACCCATAAACCAGCCATCGCTGTTGTCGTCGGTGGTTCCGGTTTTACCGGCAATGGGATGCTTGATGTTGTACACTGAACGGATGCGCCCGGAAGTACCGCCATCGACCACACCTTTCATAAGCTCGATCATCAGGTAGGCGGTTTCTTCGCTCATGGCTTCCTGCTTGCGGGCCACAAAGTTCGAAAGCACATTGCCATCCTTATCTTCGATGCGGGTAACAAAAATCGGCTCAGTGTAAATTCCTTTATTGGCATAGGTTGTCTGTGCGCCAACCATTTCATAAACAGTCAGTTCCGGAACGCCGAGGCATATTGCATACACCGGCGGAATCGGGCTGGTGACGCCCATTTTGCGGGCAAGCCGGATTACCGCTTCGGGTGAAGAGCGCTTAATGAGATAAGCCGATGCCCAGTTGATGGAACCAGCCAGAGCATATCGCAGGGTGACCATTTCTCCCTCCTTGATTTTTCCGGAGTTTTTGGGAGACCACGTTTTTCCGTTTCCAAGATCAATGGTAACGGGGATCATAGGGATTTTTGTACAGGGAGAAAATTGCCCGTCGGCCATGGCAACGGAATACACGAATGGTTTGAATGTAGAACCAACCTGACGGCGACTCAAGCATACGTGATCGAATTTAAAATACTTGTAGTTGATGCCGCCAACATAAGCTTTCACATAACCTGTCTGCGGTTCAACAGCCATGAATCCTGCATGAAGAAACCATTTGTAGTACTTGATTGAATCCAATGGCGACATGATTGTGTCAAATTCGCCCTGCCAGCTGAACATTCGCATCGGGACTTTTTCATTGAAAGCTTTATCGATCTCAGCTTTCGTTGCTCCATCATTTTTCATCTGAATATAGCGATCGGAGCGTCTTTTTGACATTTCAAGGAGCTTGTCAACATCTTCCTGCTTGTACAGACTTGTGAATGGCGCATACCGTGCGTGTTTAACCTCTCTGTTGAATTGCGGCTGCAATGTTTTGCTCAAATGCTCAGTGACCGCTTCCTCAGCATATACCTGCATGCGGGAGTCAATGGTCGTGTAAATTTTCAGACCGTCGGTGTACAGATTATATTTCGTGCCATCCGGTTTTGTGTTTTTGTTGCACCAGCCATACAATGGGTTATTGTCCCACTGGTTTTTAGCAATCTGATATTCCTCGTCATTCGGGTAATCACTGCTTTCTGGTTTGGTTTCATTCATGATTTTCCGGAGATATTCGCGGAAATAAGTAGCCATACCTGACTTGTGATCCTGTAGTTTGAACTTACCAGTACTCAACGGAAGATCTTTCAGTGAATCAAGTTGCTCCATGGAAATGAAACCATATTTTGTCATCTGGCTCAAAACAACAAACCGGCGTTTCATGGCATTGTCAGGGTTGCGCACCGGATTATACTTCGATGGTGCCTGAAGCATACCAACCAACATGGCGCTTTCCTGAATATTGAGTGAATCCGGAGACTTGTCAAAATATGTTTTAGCTGCCGATTTGATACCGAAAGACTGACTGCCAAAGTCGACGGTATTGAGATACATGGCAATGATTTCCTCCTTCGTGTAATTGCGTTCAAGCCTGATAGCGGTGACCCATTCCTTAAACTTTGTTTTGATAAGTTCAAGTTTTGATATATCAACATCCCTGGGGAAAAGGTTTTTTGCAAGCTGCTGAGTGATTGTACTACCGCCACCACTACTACGGTTGCCGCCAGCAATGGTTTTTACAATAACCCGGAATATCCCTCGTGCATCGACACCGGAATGCTTTTCGAAACGTATATCCTCAGTGGCAATGAGTGCCTGCACAAGAAAAGGTGATAGCTGCTGATATTCAACGTTAGTGCGGTTTTCAATATAGAATTTTCCCAGGAGTTGCTGATCACTCGAATAAATTTCGGAAGCCAGATTGTTGCTTGGATTCTCCAATTGTTCGAAAGAAGGAATCGGGCCAAGCATGCCGAGCGACACACCAATGAAAAACAAATACAGTAAAGCTGCAGTGGCAAAAAAAGTCCGCCACATGCGCCTGATGTATTTTGCAAAATCAGGTGGAACATTGGTTCCTTTGATCTTTGTGAGAATTTTGCTCGTGGTTTTCATACCTAAAGTTTTGTCGGAGATATGCGGATTCCGAAATCAGTAATGCCTTCCAGAACGGTATCGCGCATGGCCTGCTGAAATTCAAAAGAATATAAGCCCGGTTTCGGAAAAACAAATTTGCGGCTGATCAGCACTTCATTCGTGCGGAGAAAACCACTGCCTTCGCCAATCCATTTGCCATCGGGCTCAGCAAGAATAAACTCAATGGTATCTCGGGTAATGCTGTCACCAGGCATGGTCGTAGTAACAAACGTATATAGATTGCTGTGCGTATAATCAGTGTTGTGACGAATGAGAACGTAGAAATCATAAAGCGCAGTGGTATCCGAAACCTCAATGTCAAATTTTGCAGGATAATTCATATCCCAGCGGGCATCGGGTATTTCCTTCATTTTATTGTACAGCGAATCATCGCAGCCATAAAATACAAGCGCAAACATTGCAGCAGCAATAAAAAGCGATTTTTTCATCAGTCAGCCAGTTTTGAAATATCATCCTTCCCAACAACGCGGTCATCTTCCATTTTATTTTCAAGGCTGATGGCGAAATCTTCCAGATTGTCAGGGATCTGATTGTTTTTATTCATTTTCAGAACCTTATCGACATTTTCGACCGGCACAGCCATCAGATTTCCTGGAGAATTTGTGTAGGAATACCACATCAGCTTTTTGAAAATGTCGCTCTTGACATGAGTGGCGAGGCCTTTCTTTGTTTTAAGGGCAATATTGTGATCCGGAAATGATTTAAGAATTTCCTGATAAACAGGTGTCTCGAAATTAAGGCAGCATTTGAGTTTTCCGCAAACGCCGGCCAGCTTTTGCGGATTGAGCGACAGTTGCTGGATTCTTGCAGCATTGGTCGTGACCGATTGAAACTGATGAATGTAAGTGCAGCAACACAATTCACGTCCGCAGGTACCAATTCCGCCCAGTTTCCCCGATTCCTGACGTGCACCGATCTGGCGCATTTCAATGCGGATCTTGAATTCATCGGCCATGATTTTGATGAGCTCGCGGAAATCAACGCGGTCATCAGCGGTGTAATAGAAAATGGCTTTGGTGTTGTCGCCCTGAAACTCTACATCATTGAGTTTCATGTTGAGATTGAGTTCCCTGATGATGGAAATGGCCCGGCGCATGGTCGAGAATTCGCGCTCAATGGCCTGATACCATTTTTCGACATCAGCTGGTTTGGCCTTACGGTAAACCTTCTTCATCTGAGGGTCTTCGGGATTGGCTTTCTTGCGTTTCATCTGACGCAAAACCTCAGGGCCTGCCAGCGAAATAATTCCGATATCATGACCAGGAGAAGCTTCAACCGCGACAATGTCGCCTGCAGCAACAGTCAATCCCTGACTGAGACGGAAAAAATCCTTATGATTGTTTTTAAATCTGACCTCAACACAATCGAACTGCAACGCAGCTCCCATGTTTTTAATGCCGTTGAAAGCCGTTTCAGCAGACACTTTGCAGCAACCCGATGAAAAATTCATCTCGCTTACATTGTCCTTCTGATGAACGCAAAGCCCACGGGCAACGAAATTCGGAATATGACAGTTATCTATCTTCATAATATAAGGGTGCAAATGTACAATATAATGTGGAAATACGAAATACGAGACACGAAATCAGAAATACGAAATGATGTGGAAATGTGGGACTTCACGTGAAACGTGACACGGTCGTCCATGTGTCGCTCACGTGAAACGTGACAAGTTCGCGAATGTGGGAATATTAGATGATCACTTTTTCTTTATACTTTTATCTTTATACTTTTATCTTTTGTCTTCAGGGGATGTGGAAATGTGGGAATACGAGATACGAAATACGAAATACAAGATACGAAATCAGAAATACGAGATACAAAATACGAATGAATGTGAAGATGTGTCGCTTCACGTAAAA
>CAZJOL010000033.1:0-16790 GCA_964547605.1 uncultured Bacteroidaceae bacterium
AGAGGTCGGAAAATAAAACAGTTTTAACCCTGTTTTATTTTCCTCCTACTCGATTATTGAAATGCCATTCACATATTTGTATAACAGAGCATATCCGAGTCTTAATATCAGCTGACTGCAAATGTGGGCGCGCTTATCCTGCAAGCAACCACGTAAAACGTAGCGCCCTGTTTTTTGTTGGTGCGTTGGCACATTAACCATAACCTTGTTCTTGACCTCGGCACAAGCCTTTTAAGCTCAATCTCAGAGCTCCGACGCTTCGGTCGGCACATTCTGCTGATCGCTGATTGCAAAGCTACTTGACCTTACCTTTTTCTTGCTCTTTACCTTGGCACAAACATTCTCAGAGCTGATTCTGACTACTGATTGCTAAAAGCTAATCGACCTTGACCTTATTCTGTTCTCTTCATCAATGCAGTGGAAAATTAGCCCAGTAATCCTCAAAATTCAGGTCAGACGTATATTGACCGGTTTTAAGGAGTTCCACAGTATTAGGGTGCAATCTGAAAGATATGGTATATTTAAATTTACTTGAAAACAGCCCGATTCCATTTGTGATATTCGAAAAACTTGGTCTTTCCTGAATAATAGAGTTCGATGGCTGATTGACATCGATGTAGGTGTTGAGATCTTCAGCACCAACGGTACAAGAAATATAAACATACCCGGGGAAGCGGGTAACATCGTCTCTGGTTTCCAGACGTTGTCCAAGTAAATAGAAAAAGTCCCAATTGCTGTAAGGAATATTCAAATTTTCGCCACCATTGGTTGCAACTGATGTTGTGGAACCCAGTGTCCATTCATTTACTTTTTCAATTGTATCTCCGGGATTGCTGCCGTACACCTCAAAATAATGAAATAGATATTTAACTTCATACAACTTGCCGTTTGCAACCGAGTTAAACTCTACATTTCTGGTCCCCTCTGTTGAAAAACTGATTGTTGTTACAGAAGGGCTGGGTTTATCAAGAGCAAATGTACTTATCCCTGGGGCTTCACTTTCGTAAACATTACCGGTAACAGGATCTGTAATAGTAAGTTTGTATTTGTAGTTGGAATTAAGCCAAATGGTGTCACCAAGATAGGTTGTTGTATACATATCAAGTTTGAAGCGGTAGTAGGGCTGATAACCCGTAAAAAACACTCCGCCATCTTTCCAGATGTTGACAGTATCGGCAACGTAATGACGGATTTGCTGACCGGAGCTGTTTAGAACATCAAGAGTTACATTAAGTAAGTATGGATACAAAGTGCTGTCTGGAATCTGTGCATACTCCAGCGCATTTCCTTCACCCAAAAAAGCCCGGTTGATCTTAATGTACTGTGTGCTGGTACTGGCATCGAGAATGCCATACACAATCATTACTTCTTTTTTGTTTCCGTTTATATCAAGCTCGGTGCTGCACGACAGGAATGCCACAGCAATAATTGCAATGACCGCCCTAAAAAGAATTTTTTTCACAGACATATAATTTGAGACAATTGCAAAAGTAATTAATTTGTCGGAATTTGCGACAAATCCAATCAGAAACCGGCGTTGAAAAATCAGTTTCAGGGATAAGCTATCCGATGGCAACCTGATTTTCTTCGCTGAAAATGGCATCGGAAAACCGGAGCGATTCAGCAAGCAAATCAGTCAGAGTCATTATCTTGATATTGATACCATTTTTGATGGCAACGCTTTCGAGTTGCAGCACACACGATGTTTCTGTAGCAATGATGTATTCGGCTCCTTCAGTAACGGCAAGATTTAATTCATCCAGCGCAATTTCAGTGCTTAACTGCGAATACATGACGGAAAAAACGCCGCCAAAACCACAGTCCGAATTATGTTGCTGCGGCCCCACCAGTATTATACCTTCAATCATTTTAAGCAGTTGAAAAGGTTCATCCTTCAGATGATAGTCAATGATGGCACTGTTCTCGACATGCAGCATCACCTTTGCTTTGAATTTGCCTTTCCATGCGGAAACGTGAAGTACATTGATCAGAAAATCCGACAATTCAAAGACTTTCGATTGCAACTTTTTGTACTCAAGGTGGAGCGATGTGTTGTAGAAAAAGCGGTTGTAATTGTTGCGGACCATATTGGCGCAGGCGGCTGATGGCATTACAATATAGCGCTCAGAGCCAAACTCATTGATGAATTTTTCGCCTGTAAGGCGCGCTTCGTCCCAGTGTCCGGCATTATATGCAGCCAGTCCGCAGCATGTCTGCTGCTCGGGATAATGCATTTCAACGCCCAGATGCCGCAGCACCTTATAGAGGTTCTGTGCAGTCTCAGGCCTGAACTGGTCAGCCATGCAGGGTATAAAAACACTTACTTTCATCTGATCTGTAGAAAATCAAAATTACAATATTATTTTTTTCCTGTTAAAAGAATTTATTAACGGCCCCGTTTTTGTTATATTTGCTGTTCAAACTAAACGCCTATGAAAAAGAAATTACTCCTTTGGTCAGCCCTCGCTTTGATTTTCACCTTTTCATCGTGTGATCTTCTGCAGGAAGAACCTCCCACTAAAACCCAGATGGAGGGTGTGTGGCTTGTAACTAAAGCCTATGACATGAATACAGCTCAGGACATCACTTCGAAAGTGAATTTCCCGATTACAGGATTCCATCTAAGCAGCGATGGAACCATCGTTTCAACTGCCGGTCCACTTATGATGTACATTGTTTACGGCGACAGCAAATTTGTGAATATTGCCAGTAAAATCGATGAGGTATTCAATTATGCCAGTCTGAATTTCAATGGCGGTGAGTTTTTTATTGGCGGCGGTGTGCAGACGCGGTTTACCCTTGAGATGAAACTCGAAGGTCTTCCAGGGCAGGCAGCGCTTACTACCTTGCTTGAAATGATCGGCATCGGCAATGATTATCTTGATGTCGTGGTTTATCACAAATTTCTGGATGTGAAAGTCGATTTTTCCGAAGATTACGAAACCATGTACTGGGAAATTGACAACATGACCACTGCTACTTACAACACAAAGGATAATTACGGCAATTATGTTCTCTGGCAGGGATGGCCTGTAAACAACTTCTCGAAAGTTCAGATCACGCTTCAGAAACAGGTGAAAGACCTCAGGGATCTGGTTGAAGAAGCAAGCAATTAGAAATCAGTTTTCTGATCAAACAAAATTGAACCCGCTGCAATGGCGGGTTTTTTGTTTTTTCTGTTTGTGAAAAACAAAGATCAGAATGTGACCTCATACGAAAATGGTCCATAATACGACCAATACGGAGAAATAGCATTGGGCACAAATATGCTCCTGCTGATTTCTGCACTTTGAACTCCGTCTTGGTAATAAAACCATTTGAAAATACTAATTGCTGAAGCGTCAACATGAAAATACACACACAAATCCGATTGATTTTTTATAATTCTCTTTGTTTGACAGGGGCTTTGAATTTCAATGCTGTCAGCATCTAATAATTGCCAGGTGCTGTCAGAAATAAACATTCGGATTTGACCGGTTGGAAGAACTTTGATGATTTGCTCATTATCAGCTTCTGATGCGGAAATCACTGGTCTATCATCAGACAGATATTTGAATTCGCTTAAAGTGGAATCAAAAGTATTGGGCGAATTTGATGAAAGAATAATTTTATCAATAAAATCACCTCTTTGAGTATAATCAAATTCAATTGTGAAATTTCCGTAATAGTCCGAATGTGTACTATCAAGATACCCCCCGCATGAATAAGCCCATGACTGAAGGGAAGCTCCAACAAAGGCTCCGCTTACAGGTAGCCCTGTATAACTGTTTATTACTTTGCCATGAATACTAAAATGATAGGTCTCTTTTTTCTCGCAACCGCAGAAAATAAGAGCTATGACAACCGAAAGAAGCTGAATTTTCCTTTTCATATTGTATCTTTTAGTTTATTTACCTTATAAGGGTTATATGTCCGCGTTTTGTAAAATGCTGGTCACCCGGCAGAGTCATCTGAAGAATGTAGTGGTAAACGCCCACAGGAGCTGGAGCGCCATCGTTGGTGCCATCCCAGCACTCGTAAAAATCGTTGGTGTTGAACATCTCTTCGCCCAGTTCATTGAAGATGATAAAAGAGTAAGTGGTGTGGTCGATATACACGCCAAACGGGCAGAATGCCTTATTGTATCCTGTCGGTGAAAAAGCATTTGCAATGAACAGTCTTGGCAATTGCTGAATGTCTATCTGGTTGGATAATGTTGTGTCGCTGTACCCAAGCGGATTTCCGGCTGACTCAATTCCTTCAAGCCGATAGGTGAACAAACCGTAGCTCAGATAAAATGATGCAACATCATCAATATGATATTCCGAACCGGGTGTGAAAGTCGCTATCGGTGCGGCATCCGGCACATTGTCGATCATCCGGTACAGGCGATATTCCTGGGCACCTGTCGGCCAGCCTTCGTAGTCATTCCAGAAAAGTTCATTGGTGAGATCGCTCAATGGTTCTCCCGAAAGAAAAATGGTACGCGCAGTGTCACTGTACATGGCTTCGTTGCTGCAGGAATCAATTACAGCTACCCGGTAGTAAACCGAATGCAGATTTGCACTGGCTGTTGCATCGGTGAAGGTATATTCAGGTGTTGCCGTATAGGTCTGGTAATCGATCGAGATCCACGGTCCATCTGGCGACAGACTGCGCTGCAATGAATACCCTATCACATAAACATCGCGGTCATTTACCCATTTCAGATATACGCTGCCATCCGTATTCACCGATGCGTGCCGGATGTATACATAGGACGGCAACTCCGGAAAATCAACCAGCTTGCATGTATTATTGGAGGAAGATGTGAAGCCAATGGTTGAAACAGCTGTCACATAAAAGCAGTATGTGCTGTCATCTTCCAGATTCAATACATCGTAGATGGTTGTGGTATTTGTTACAACATCCAGAACAGACCATGCTCCGCTGTTTTCAGAAATGTATATAACATATTCATCAATGCCCGGAAAGCCGCTGTAGGCCGTCCAGTTGAGATTTACGCTTCGGTTGCAGGGATCAACGGTGCTGCTGAGGAAAATGGTCGAATGGCCCGTTGTGAGCGGACTTGTGGTTGCACAGGAATCAATGGCGGCAATGCAGTACGATTCGGAATTTATATCTGCCGTTGATGCGGCATTTTCGTACGATGTGGTGTTGATGCCCCAGACAGTATCGATTGGTGTCCAGACGCCGGTAAAAATATAAATGATATAGCCCTCGGTATCTTCTGATGCAGATGGCTGCCATCCGAGAATGGCATTTTGCGTGGCCGGGTTCACCGAAACGCTGTCCAGCACAGGGATTTCAGGTGGGATGATATTCTGATAAATATCGCCGTCGACCGAAGACACGGATACACAGCCGGACGCATCGGTCTGTTCAATCCGGAAATTGATCTGGCTGTTGCAGATATCAATGGTATCGAGAAATGCTGTTGACACTGATGTCCCGGCGGAATTCCAAACGCCAGCAGGGTATTCGTAGAAGATGCTGTAATTGCCGGAATTAGCCAGAGGCGGCACGTGGAGCGCATTCCAGTTGAGTGGGGCAGTGCCGTTCAGTGGATTAAGTGCAGAAAGCATCATTGTCTGAAGCGTATCCGATGGAACTGAATACTGATATGCAGGCGCATCGGAGACGGTAATCATGTAATAGAATCCGGGGGTTGTCTGAGCGTTTGCGCCGGCATGCAGCCAGGTATTCTGAGTATATACAGAAACAGTTGCCACCAACGTGTAAGGGCCTCCCGGAGCGGCAGAATGAAAGATCTGATAGTAATCGAAAACCGAAGTCGGATCAGCCGGAATGACCCATGATAGTTCAACGTCACCGTTTGGTTTTATATCGAGGCATCGCAGCGAAGGCGCATTCAGAGCGGCGAAAGACTGTGTTCCCCAGAGCAGGAGGATGAAGAACAATATGTATTTCGGCCATTCTTTCATGCATCAATTTTTGTTTCCAACAATCAGAACCCGCATTTCATCGGGTCTGAGATATTTTTCTGCGGTCCGGAGAACATCTTCTGGTGTGGCACTGGCAATGGTATCCCAGTAATATCTGAAATATTTTTCAGGATCAAGGTTGATGGAATGAACACCCATGAGTCTTTCGGTAAGCGCAAAAGGGCCGTCCAGACTGCGGAGCAGACTACCGAATATATAGTTGCGGGCAATATTCAACTCGTCCATCATTACTTTCTCTGCAGATAAACGCGAAATCTCCCTGAAAATTTCATCCAGTGCCAGCTGAGTGATTTCCGTTTTCACCTCTGTCTGAATTGAAAGATGTGAAGCTTTGTTCCGAAGGGCAATTCCCGATGAAATGCCATAGGTAAATCCCTTTTCTTCGCGAATGGATTTCATGAGACGGCTGCCGAAATATCCGCCAAGAATTGTATTTGTCAAAACCAACAATGGAAAATCGGGGTGACTGCGGCCAACGACAGGAATGCCAAGCATGATTGCAGACTGCACTGCATCTTCGATTTCAATGACACGTTCTTTATCAGTCGACGGTTGAATTTCAGATTCTTTTTCAGCAATTCCGTTCTCTCTTGTGCTGATATGCTGCATCATTTCACTGAGCGAAGAAATAACATTTGAGTCGATGTTTCCTCCGATGTAGCAACGTGAACTACCCAATGGAAGCTGATTGTACAATTGCTTCAGATCTTCTGTTGCAAGATTATCAAAATCGGATTCCTTTAGAATTTTTCCATAGGGATGATTTTCACCGTAAATCATCGATGGAAAAATCCTTCGGGCAAGACTCATTACTTTTTTGTTGCCGATAATGAATTCCTGTTTGTTATTGGCGAGGATCACCCTGAATTCTTCCTCCGGAAACACTGATTCCGTCATGATTGACCTGAGGAGCGGAAACAGTTTTTCGAGAATATGCTTAACGGCAAAAATGCTGATGGTGGTGTTGTGGTTCGAAGCAGTGACATCGAGATAAGCGCCGCTGAAATCAATGGTTTCGGCAATCTGAAAAGCATTGTATTCTTTTGTGCCTTCAGTCATCATGCGGGCCATTGACGAGGCCTGAAGCGGCTTTTGCTGAATCCAGGAGCCAGCATCGACAACAATGTCAAGTCTGACGACTTCGGAATTGAAATTCTCGAAACAATAACAAGGGAAACGATCGTTTATCTTTTTCTCCGTAAAAGCCGGAAAACCGCTGAAGCTCAGCGATTCGGATGCCGGAGCAATTTTACGGTTTATATCTTGTGTGTTCATAGATTATCTGTTTGACAGTCAAAAAAGCAAAAAGTTATTTTAGTGGTTCATAAAGCAGTTGCGACAGATTCTCATCGCGGAAAATGTTTTTTGCAACGCGGCAGATATCGTCTTTTGTGATGGCAAGATATTTTTCAACTTCATGATTGATTCGGTCTGCATCGCCCATCCACTCGTACAATGCAAGATTCATTGCATTGTTGAGGCAACTGGTTTTTGAAAACTCGAAAGTGGATTCAATCTTATTCTTCACTTTTTCCAGTTCACGGTCGCTGAAATTTCCCTTCTTTATTTCTTCAATTTCAAAATTGATTGCAGGAATGACATCATCGAACGTATAGCCGTTTGTGAGCTCGCCCTGAATGATGAAAAGCCCCGGATCATAGTCTCCGGTGATGTACCCGTTGAGATTGGAAAAATAATTTTTCTCCTTGACAAGATTCTGGTACAACCTTGATGAGGCGCCATTTGACAGAAGGTCGGAAATCAGATCACAAATTCTGTAATCGGGATTTTCGCGGCCGGGCATGTGGTAGGCCTGATAGAGAGCCCTGAACGGGACATCGCCTTCAAGAGTCATTTCTCTTTTTCCATTTTGCTCAGGTTCCTGTAGAATATTGTGTGAAGCTGTATGTGGTTTATTGATATTTCCAAACCATTTTTCTGCAAGTGCTTTCACAGATTCTGTTTCGAGCGGTCCTGCCACAACCATGATGGCGTTGGCGGGATTGTACCATTTGTCGTAGAATGCACGAACATCGCTCATGGTCGCATTTTCGATGTGGCTGATGTCTTTGCCGATGGTGGCCCATTTGTACGGATGCGTGGTAAAAGCCAGTGGTCTCAGACAAAGCCAGGCATCGCCGTAGGGCTGATTCAGGTATCGTTGCTTGAATTCTTCAATGACCACTTTCCGCTGCACTTCGAGCGACTTTTCGGAAAAGGCGAGACTCAGCATGCGGTCCGATTCGAGCCAGAATGCGGTTTCGATATTCTGTGCCGGAAGAGTGATATGATAGTTTGTAATATCGTTGTTGGTAAAAGCGTTGTTTTCGCCACCGACCTTTTCGAGCGGAGTGTCGAATTCAGGAATGTTGATGCTTCCTCCAAACATAAGATGCTCAAACAAATGGGCAAATCCGGTCCGGTTTTCATCTTCGTCGCGGGCACCCACACCATAGAGAATATTCACCACCGCCATTGGCGTGGTTTTATCGCTATAAACCAGTACTTTCAGACCATTCGAAAGTGTGAATTTTTCAAATTGAAGCATTGAAATTATTTTACTTCAAAGTTAATTAAATATCTTTGACAAAAATATCTCATGTTTTTCGATGATAGCATAACACGGAAACCGGCTCTGTATCTGAAGAGACTCATCAGACACAAGCAGTTTGTGTTGTTGCTCAGTATTATGGTTGGATTGGCTGCCGGCCTTGCAGCAGTTATTCTGAAAACTTCGGTGCATTACATCGAGGCCTATGTGCGTGATCAGGCTAATGTGGATGCCGAAAACTACTACTATCTTATTTTGCCGGTGCTTGGAATTCTGATTACAGTTTTTTTTACGGTTTACATCATTAAGGATGATATCAGCCACGGCGTTTCGAAAATCCTGAAAGCCCTTTCGAAAGGTGAGTCGCGGATGAAGCCACACTTCATGTATTCAGGCCTGGTGGGCTGTTCCGTTACTTCCGGGATGGGAGGCTCTGTTGGAATGGAGGCCCCGATTCTGGCAACGGGAGCGGCCATGGGATCGAACATCGGCGTTTGGTTCGGACAGTCGCACCGCACACGGATGCTGTTGATTGGTGCAGGCACGGCAGGCGCGCTGGCAGCGATTTTCAAGGCACCCATTGCCGGCGTCATTTTCGCCATCGAAGTGCTGGCGCTCGAAGTATCGGCTGCATCGATTATTCCGTTGCTCATCAGCGCTGTTACCGGCGCACTGGTTTCAACGTTCATGCTTGGGAAAAGCATTGAATTTTATTTCTCCATACAAGAGCCTTTCGAATACAGAAATATTCTGTTCTATGTTGTACTTGGCATTGTGTGCGGATTGGTGTCGGTTTATTTTTTGCGAACCAACAGCTGGATTGAGAGTGCTGTACAAAAAATAAAAAGCAAATTCTGGCGTATTATTCTCGGCGGAGGTGCTGTCGGCTTGCTTATTTTCTTGTTTCCACCGTTGTACGGCGAAGGTTATGCTGCCATGAAAATGATTCTGAGCGGTAATATCCATGATCTTTCCAACAACTCACTGTTTTATAATTTTGACGAGAATTCCTGGGTATTTGTTGGATATCTTGGGCTTGTGCTGATTCTGAAAGTGGCAGCCATGTCGCTCACAACCGGCTCGGGTGGCATCGGCGGCGCATTTGCCCCTTCGTTGTTTATGGGTGGTATTACAGGTGCAGCATTTGTCAAAGTGGTAAATTTGCTTGGATTTTCAACACTCATTCAGTCCAATTTTATTCTGGTTGGAATGGCCGGTCTGATAGCCGGAGTGATTTCAGCTCCACTGACAGCCATATTTCTTATTGCAGAAATTACCGGAGGATATGCTTTGTTTATTCCATTGATTGTAACTTCCAGTCTTGCATACATGACAACACGACTCTGGGAGCCATATTCCATATATACGCGTGGTTTGGCACTCAGCGGAGAACTGGTGACGCATGACCGTGATAAATCGGCGCTGACACTGCTGAGAGTGAATGAGGTAGTTGAAACGGATTTCAAAACAGTACATCCCGATCAGACGCTGCGCGATCTGGTGGGAGTGATTTCAGCATCAAACCGCAATCTGTATCCGGTAGTTGATGAATACTGCAATTATCTTGGTGTGATAACACTTGACTCGGTCCGCAAGCTCATGTTTGACCAGTCTCAATACGACACTGTCCTTTTGCGCGATCTGATGCAGAAAGCCAAAGATTCAGTTTCGCTGAATGATAATCTCGAAACTGCGATGGCCAAATTCCGCAAAACAGGCTGGTACAATCTGCCTGTACTGAATGGCGAAAAATACGTCGGCTTTTGTTCGCGCGCAAATATTCTGATGATTTATCGGAATAAAATCAGAGAGTTTTCTGCTGAGTAAAATAGCCCCTCGAAGGGTTTAGAACCCTTCGAGGGGTGAGTAAAATTTTAAAACTAAGACTATGAGTGACAATCTTCCCAAACTCGAGAAAGGTCAGATTTATCACATCTATAATCAGGGCAACAATAAGGAGCGGCTTTTCATTTCCGAAGAAAACAGAAGATTTTTTCTCGAATTATTTAAGCAATACATTTCGCAAATGTGCGATGTTTATGCGTATTGCCTTTTGAGAAATCACTTTCATTTTTTACTGAAATTCAGGGAAGACTCAAAATTTGAAAATGGGAAATTGCATTATCCGTTTTCACATTTTTTCAATGCTTATGCACAGGCATTCAATAAAGAGCAGAGTCGGAGCGGTAGTTTATTCAGAGGAAGATTCAAGCGAACGCTCATCACCGATGAAGACCATTTTATGACTGCACTTTTGTATGTTCATCTGAATCCGGTGAAACATAAATTTTCGAACAGTGTTTTTGATTTTCCTTGGTCATCGTATAACGCCTATTTTAATGAGGCAGAGAGCTGGCTCGACAAGAAATTTGTTCTTTCAAAAGTTGGAGGGAAGGATAATTTTGCAGCAATCCATCTTCAGCGAAAAGAGGAGATAATTGCGATGAGAAGCTTTGAAGACTGGGGCGAGGAGAGTAAACCCTCGAAGGGTTTAGAACCCTTCGAGGGTTGAGACATCGCTCCCTGGCTCAAATTCCCGGGTTGGCTTGCCGTAATTGAAAACAATGAGCGGGCGGTTGCCGCCAAGCGACATGCCGTTTTCGTTGAATTCAAAATAACATCCTTCGCGGAGGCCTGCAACAGTGGTGCTGCGGTTCACCGTCAGAAACTCCTCAATGCGCTGCTGGCGCGTTTCTCCGCCATGTCCTTCGGGATTGGCATCGAGATAATGCGGGTTGATCTGAAAGGGAATTACATTCAGACATTTGAAACTTGCGGGCTCCACAATGGGCATATCGTTGGTAGTGAACAGGGCGGGGCAGGCAATGTTCGAGCCGGCACTCCATCCGCAATACGGCGTTCCCTGCAATACTTTTTCGCGAATGACATCCATCAGTCCGGTCTTGTGCAGCATGTGCACCAGATAGAATGTGTTGCCGCCGCCAACGCAGATTGCTGCTGCATTTTTCATGGCTGTCACCGGATCGGCTTCGGTATGCACCGAGGTGAATTCAATACCGTATTCAGCGAAAACACCGGCCACGCGTTTGATGTATGCATCGTACGAAGCTTCAATGCTTTCGTCAACGAGGTTCACACCTGCATAAGGCACAAACAGCACTTTGCTGATATTGTACTTTTTATAGAAAGAAACGATTTTATCCTTGCACCATTCCAGATACGGCGCTCCGGCCATGGTGGAATTACTGATAAGCAACATGTTTTTCATTGGAGAGATTTTTTTCAAAGATAGAAAAAATTTATGGGTAGAAAAAAAGAGGTGGTTAAACAGCCATGGAGAATTCTGTGAACTCAATCATTGTCGTATGGCGGCATTTGGAGCAATATGGCATTATGTTAGGTTTTATCCTCAGACACAAGAAGTGTTTGTTATTAGCGGTTCGACATTTTTCCAGTTGATTTTATTCTGTAGTTCGCTGATAAAAGGGTTCAAACTTGCGATTATAGCAAGAATATTCAGTTTCAAATATACCTTTCTCGAAAGCTTGTCTATGCAAGTCAGGAAGCTTTTTAAATTTTTTCTCTCTCTTCCTATCAACACGTTTTAAAGAAATGAAGTCGTAAGTACTTCCTAAAATCATAACAACCTCTATTTTATCGCATATATCAATAAGCTCGATCGTAGTTGGGTCCAGTCCAACAGACTTTAATAATATTTTTTTCTCGAAAACAGGGATTTCAATTTGGAAAAAACCATTTAAATCAGTTTTGCCAACCTCAACTGAGTCATTAATCAAAATTGAAACATATGGCAAAGTTTCCAAATTATCATCAATTACTCTTCCTCTAATTGTTTTATTCTGGGAATAAAGACTAAATGAAACACTGAGAAAAATATAAATAATTAATAATTTCTTCATTCCAATATTATTTACTTTCGGTTTGTATGTCCATTAAGTCATTTTATGCTGACCGCTAACGTCCTTCAGACGCAACACAAATACAGCAAATTTGCCATCCAATTTATTTTGCCTGCTCACACACAAATGTATAAACTTTTCACAAATCGTAAATATACCTCAAAAACATTTTCTTTTAACAGGGGAATCTCAGCTTGCAGTGGCAACATTTTTCAAAAATATCGTCTTGTCTTTCTTTTGTAATTCAGATATTCCTCTCCAAAACTGCGTTCCAGAAACTTTTCTTCAGCCAGAATGATAAAATGGTAAATGAGAATACTGTATAGGCCAAGTAATGCAATAATGACATTTAATGTACCGATCATTGCAGACAGGGTCATTAAATCAAAACCCAGGTACATTGGATTCCGGCTGATTCTGTAAAGGCCATTCGTTTTAAATACAGTTTGTTCGGTTGGTAATCCAAAACGAGTGGAACTTCCTAAATTGAAAATGCTGATTATGCCAAATGCAAACCCGATTGTATAAACAGCCACTGATATATATTGATTGTAAGAAAATGAAATACAATCAACAATTTCAATATTACACCAGCATAACAACAATGCCGTCCATGTCAGATAGCCGCATATTTTTCCGGAGAAAAACAATATGGGATTAATGCTTGGTTTGCCGATAATATCCATGCACGTTTCGGTTTATTGTTATGATGATTTCAAACAGTTGCTATGCTCTCGTTTTGATTTTCAGGACAAATATAATTTAAAACTCCACCTGATGCTTTTTGCAATACCAATGTTTTGGGCAACAATCAACTCCGTCGTTGTAGCGTTGTTTGATGTAAATAAGCCCTTTTTCTTTATCCCGGCGAATTTTTTTTGAGGGCTTATCAAACATAGTCATATAAACAATCGGCACAACATCGCATTCAGCAGTGTGTAACGGACAATCGGCCTGTGTTTTTTCAGGACAGGGAACTGGCTGCAGATAAATATTCAATTCGACATTTTCGCATCGGACCGAATCAAGCAAAACTTCGTAACAACACGTATTCTTTGCCGATACCTGCATCCATGTGAAAGAAGGTGCCGGAATTTTTATAGTAAATTTTCCATCAAAGTCGCTTGTAGTGCCACCTAGCTGTTTATTGCTGCTGTCGTAAATCAAAATCGTAGCGAAAGGCATAGTGGTTGAATCTGTTGCTGAAAGCACCATTCCTGTAACAGTAATGGTTTGTGCATCTGCATGCTGCGCATTTGAACAAATCAATAAAGCCATCATCAGATATAGCATTCTTCTGAAAAGATGATGAATATTGGCTTTCGAAATTATTTTTTTCAGTGAATCCATAAAATGCTGAAAGAAATTTTCAAATTTTCAAATCACCGAATTTTCAAATCAGTATTGCATCTTCCAATGCGTATTTCTGATTTCGTATTTCGTATTTCAAACGTCTCCCATATTCTCACATACGCCGCAGGCGTCACATCGGCAAGGCCGCACATTTCCACATCAGTTTTTCTTCCAGCTCTTCTTATACGCCTTACTGAAAACGGCATACCATTTCTCGCCTTCGGTGTATTTCAGAATCTGGATTTTATAATCGGACACACCGTTGATTTTGTCTCTGATGGCCATTTTGCCGCCGAGCTGCGTTTGAATTGTCTTGGTGAATTTAACCGGATAATTGCGGCTTTTGAGTTCCTGCAGCATTTTGAATGCCGATTCATAATCTTTCAGTCCGTAGAAATAGTCTGCGCCGAAATAGACAAAATTCACATCGCCGCCGCGCAGTATGTATTCCTGCGGTGTCGCATGCTTCAGCCCGAATGAATCAATGCCATTGGTGGTGTAAAAAATGCCGCAGTTGTTTATTTGTTTCACACACTCTGTGTAATTGCCCTGAGCCTCATACTCATCAACCTTGAACATCAGGTTCTGATACTCCATGGCAGGTTTGATGCGGTTCTGCTCCTTGTATGCCGCGCTGTTGTCGATGTTGCAGAGTACGTTTTTGCTGGTCACGTCAATGGCCTGTGTCAGCGTGACGTAAGCAAGTGCGTAGTCGCCGTCGCGCATGAGTTTCTTTGATTTATCGAGAAATGAAAGGTAGTCCTGTTCGGCATTGGCACACTCCTGCGAGAAAATCTTATTTTTCAGTTCAAGCATGGATGCGTCGAGTTCCTTTTCTTTTTCAAGGCCGTAAAGTTTTAATGCATCTGTTGCTTTCTGGTACGAATCGCGGGCTTCGCCCAGTTTATTGCCCCAGGCCTGAACTTTCCCTTCTTCTACAATGGCTGTCACCAGCGGTTTTCCGGCGGAGCGGATATAAATTTCGAGACTGTCGTTGCGCCGGAAATTGTATTCCTGCTGATATCCACGGGCTTCGAGAAAATATTTTGCTGCGTCAGCATGGTTGTTTCCGTTCAGATAATTCTTACCGTTGGCAATGGCAATGTGGTAGCGCTTTTCCTTGATGCCGCTCATGACCAGCACTGCTTCGCGGTCCGATGCAATGTCATCTTTATACATGTGCTGATAGGCAATGGCCTGATTGCATTTTTCCTCGGCAGCATCGAGCTGATCTGTGCTGAGTTTGCTGCGTGCGCCATCAAGCATATTGTTGTACACTCCGTTGCGAGCGCCGCACAAACCCGACTTACATCCTTTCACTTCGCCGATGGTTGGATAGACTTTGCTGATGCTGTCGCATTTATTGAATTCAATGATGGCCTGATCGTATTGCTTTTTCTGATTCAGCGTGTTTCCAAGCATGACATATTCCTTGCACAGAATGCCCATCCACTGAATGCTTTCTGAGTTGCTGATGATTTCGGCGGAATTCTGTTTCTGATATTCCATGCTCTGATTGATATAATTTCCAGCAATATCGAGGCGGCCGTTTTGAATGGCTTTTTCGGCCACCTGCAGATAACTGCGGTAGATTCCGTATTTTGCCTGAGCCAATCCTTTTTGTACCTGCTCGGTACAGATAAGCCCCGGAGTAGAGGTGCAGAGCCATTTTGCACGTTCGAAACCGGCAATGGCCTCATTATATTTCTGCTCAGTATTGTTTTTGTCTCCGATGCCAATGAGTGTTGTGTAAATGGTATTTCCCAGTTGCACCAGCAATTGCTGGGTAGAAGGATCCGGGCTCATTTTCAGCAATGCATAATTAACCATGTATGCAGAAGTGTCGTAGTTGCCACTGTTGTATGCCATGCGGGCGAGCTGATATTCAGCCGGAGCATAGTAAGGATTGACCTGAATCGACTTGTTGTAATAACTGGCTGCTTCCTGCAGTTTGCCTTCCGCCATCAGGTCGTTGCCTTTCTGACAAAACAGCTGATCAAGTACCGACAGGCGCTGATTCAGCGTTGCACGCATTTGTGCTGTTTGCGAAACGAGACTATGCATCTTTGGCATGAACTGCATCGGGTCGTTTTCATGCAAACCCAGATTCTGCGGGAACTGCCGTGAATCGATGGATCCAATGGTCTGTTCAACTTCTTTCAGTTCGATATCATAGAACGAAATGAGGTCGATGTTGTCGGGCTGAATGGCATGCAGTTTATCCATCTGGGCGGCTATCAGCGCGTCGGTTGCATAATAGTCGTTGATGTAGGCAACCTGATTCAGGAAATTGTTTTTCGATTTTTCGTTGAAATACAGCACCTGATTTTCAACGGCAAGCGTGTATTGCGCATCATTGACCGTGTCGCTGAAAGCCAGCTCCGGGAGCGGGAAATAACCAAGGTTGTCATTGAGTTGCTGACCGGTTACCGTTTTCTGAAAGACCAGAACGCCATTTTGTTGTCCGCCGATATTCATGCCGCCGCTTTGTTTGCGGTACACTTTAACGGTGTAGTCAATCTCGCCCGGGATCAGCTTTTTGGCTATGTTTATTCCTTTGAACAGTACATCACCGCTGGCTGTAAAATTTTTCAGTTCCGGCTTGAAAACATAATGGGCCGAATCCAGTTTTATCAACTGTTGATTCATTACATAATTCAGCGTAAACGAAGTGTATTCGGCTCTTTTGGGAATGGAACGGGCAATTTCCTGAATGATGAAATTGCTGTAAAATTCCCTTGCGCCGGGCGCTGCTACATACTGATATGTGGAAGTATATGAGAAGTCATTGCTGATAATGGTTGTTCTCTGTCCCCATGAGCACAGGGAGATTGAGATCAGAACCAGAATGGATGCAATTTTTGAGAATGTCTTTGTCATGCAGAAATGTTCTTTGATGTACAAAAATAGTCAAAATCGTTGAGCTAAGGGAGTTTGTTAATAGACAATCCCTAAAAATGGTTGTTACGACATTCCACCGTTCCGGTTTGTGTTGTAATTTCATTCTTGTAATAAGCCGGAACATGGAACCGTCGTAACAACGGCAAAAACAACGGTTCC
>CAZJOL010000034.1:0-16771 GCA_964547605.1 uncultured Bacteroidaceae bacterium
GAAAATTCATAATTGTGTCATCCGTGGACCTTTTCTTCATGCCGCATGCAAATACAGAGTGAGAATCAGAGCGAGAGCGAATCCGAATCATTCCGCATGCCCCTAACGTCGCCTTTGTAACTTTACAACTTTACAACTTTCAACTCGCGAAGCGAAGCGCCACATGCCCTATGCGTCAACTCCCCAGATTTCAAGCGCCCGCTCATACACAAATTCCACCATCCCCTGCCCGTTCGCAGTCTGACAGCCAACTTCGGCGCATTTTTTCAGAAACAGTGTCTCTGCAGGATTATATATGAGGTCGTAGGCCAAAGCATTTTTCTGAATCCACTCATAATTGATTGGCGGATACTCATTCACCAGATTGCCCATTCCAAGAGGTGTTGCGTTAATGATGAGATCAGCATCACGCACAATCTTCTCAGAAAGGTCGGTATACAAAATATTATTTGCTTTCTTTTGCCGCGACACTTTTATCACAGATACATTCATTCTTTCCAGTGCTGCAGAAACCGCTGCAGATGCGCCGCCAATGCCCATCAGAATCGCCTTTTTGAATCCGTCAGATCGCAGTCTTTTCATCTCCGCTTCAAATGCAAGATAATCTGTATTGTATCCAATGAGTTTTTTATCTGAAATATGGATGACATTGACTGCTCCGATTGTCCTTGCCAGCTCGTCAGTCTCATCCAGAAACTTCATGACATCCATTTTGAAGGGAATCGTCACAAGCAGTCCGTCAAATTGATTGCTTAAAACCCAGTTGCGAAAATCATTCATATCGTCAACCGACGGCTCAATCATTCTAAAATCAGCATCAATGGCCAGTTTACGGAAGCAATCTGCAAACCATTGTCCGGATAATGAATGTGAAACAGGTTTTCCAATGATGGCGTAATGTTTCATATTTCAGAAATTGTGATCGGCAAATTATTGCACAAATCAATGCTGCTTCAGCATATCAGGTAAAAAATGAAAGAACGTGTCTCCACGCAGTCCGAGCCGGATGGTCTCCAACGGGATTACATCTGCTGGTGCAATATTTCCAAGATTTACATTACATCCAAACTCTTTGATAAAATACAGCTGCTGATTTTTTTGTGGTGCTTCCCACAGGATTTTATTCACATCAAAATGTTCTGTGATCAGATTTATCAGACTTTTTTTCGCAGCACCAGCGCTGTCATAAATACCGATATTTCCTGCCTCCCGTGCCTCGGCAATCACAAATGCCGATCCGGCTTTATGCTCTGTCTGCATCTCCTGAAGCCATTGTTCATCGGTCAGAATGACATCGGCTCGTTTCGATCCAACTTCACTCAGCACAGTGTAATTCTTTGCAAACTCGCTTATATAGCCACATTTCAAATCATGCTCCATATCCATCGAGCCATCGCTGATTTCAACAGTGTCCATTTTGTATTTATCAAGAACACGTTTGAATCCATCAACATCTTTACGAATCAAAAATGCTTCGAACAAAGTACCGCCAAAATACAGACGAATCCCGGCATTGTGATAGAACCTGATTTTTTCCTCAAGTCCACCGGTAATCACCGAAGTGCCAAAACCCAGCTTGACAAAATCAATCAGGTGTCCTGCTGATTGCAGCATGTCTTCTGCTTCACGCAAGCTCAGCCCTTTATCCATCACCATGTTTACACCATAAGCGCGAGGCTTTACGGTTCTTTCGGGCAAATGAGACATTTCAAAATTCATCATGATATTACTGATTTAAAAACATTGTTACAATTTCCTGTATGATCTCGTTGTTCTCGAGTTCCTTGTTGTAGCTGTAAATGGATGTGTACAGCTCAGCATTGATCGACAATCCCGTAAGCAATTGCGATACTGCCTCCTGATTTTTCCCTGCTTCGAAAAACAACGCTGCCTTGCGATAGGCAATCATGGCGTTTTCTGCATCGAGTACTTCTTCTGCTTCATGTAAAATATTCAATGCTTCGGGAATCCCTGTCAGGAAATGGTGCGTTTCGCTCAGATCGAGCCATGCAGATTCGTTTTCCTTATCCGCACGGATTGCATTTCGGAATTCCGTAGCAGCATCTGAATATCGTTCCAGATTCATCAGTACAGTGCCTTTCAGCTGATAAGTATCGGAACGTTCCGGCTCATTCAGAATGGCTTCGTTTACATGGCGCAGGGCTTCTTCGTCAAGATTCATCATATACAGACAATAGGCAAGCCCCATGCGGGATTCATTGTATGTGGAATCTGACTCAATGCTTTTTTGATAGTATTCAGCAGCAACGCCATAATTGTTCATCTGGGAATATGCTTCGCCCAATGAAAGATACGAAGCGGCTTTGAATCCATCAGATTCGGCTGTTTCTCTGAAACAATCGATGGCTTTGAGATGATCACCTGCAAACATATATGAGTGCCCTTTGCCAAACATGGCCGGCGTAAAAGTGGGATCTATGGCCAGTGCGAAATCATAGGCCTCAATGGCTTTCATCGGCTCATTATTGATGTTGCATGTGTTTGCAAGATGAAACCAAGCCTGCTGATTGAAGGGATACTGATCTGTGAAATCCGTCAGAAACCGGATGGCTTCCGTGATCTCGTTCGCAACTTCGTACACAAAAACAAGCTCGTTCAGCGCAAATTCATCATCCGGATCTCTTTCCAGTATTTCGCGGTACAAATCAATGGCCTTGCGATGTTGACCCAGTACCTGATATTCCATGCTCAGCGATGTTATGGCATGTTCCGACCCAGGATCCAGTTCCCTGGCCTGTTCCAGCAGATCAAGCGCATCGCGGTGATTGCCGTGGTCACTCAGGATGGAAGCCAGCACAAGCCGGACCTCCACATTGTCTGGGTGCCTGTCGATGAAATTTCTTGCTAGTTGCTCTGCAGAATCCGATCTGTTGTCCAGAACATGATAATGAATGTCTAGAATCTGGAAATCTTCGTTGTCGGGATACATGGTGTATCCATAGTCTATGGCCGATTTCGCAAGAACAATGTCATCGCGTTTCAGCAATGCATCGGCGATTGCCTCGAGTTCATCCGCTTCGAAATATTCGTTTGCATCCTGCTCAACAGTATTCCTGAAGCGCGTTACAAGCGCGTCCAGCTCTTCTTCGCTAAAAAATCCATCGGAAGAATCCATTGTCTGTTGCCTGGGAAATTAAATTAAATATCGGATGAATCGTCGCTGTAGAACTGCTCTTCAGTAAGGTTTTCATCATCTTCGCCTTCACCTGCACCTTCCTCTCCACTGCCATGCATTTCTTCTTCATCAAAAACGACTTCCTCGTCCTCGACAATCTTGTTGATTTTTGAAGGTGGCGCAATGATATCCGAAATTTCTTTGGAAACAATCGGAAAATGAAGTGTCAGATCTGCATTCGCAATTTTTATGAGTTCAAGAGAGACAGTGTACATATTTAGATAATCATACACATAAATCATCTTCTGGTGCGGGTCGTTGATGATCTGGTTCAGCTTGACGTCTTTCATGATCAGATTGGATTCGGGCGTTTTTTCTTCCTCCATATCTGATTCCATATTCATATCCATCAGGGTGATTTCCCTGCGCTTTCTCCATTGATTGTCGCAAAGATAAAACGATGCCAGCTCATTGCCGGCGAATTTGCAGGTTCTTACCAGACATTTGTGGAATTCCTCAAAAGTCTGATTGGCCAGAACATCTATTTCACGCAGAAATTCATCGTTTTCATCCGATGTTACTCTGAATTTGTAGGCATGCATACTCTGAAATTTTTTTACGAAGATACAAAAAAGAACCAAGCAGCAAAGGCCGGTTGAATTTTTTAACGGGGTTTCAACCCGAGTTTTTCGCCCTGCTCCAGCATCAGTTGCCAGGCTTCTTCACGGTCATTGTGAATTACACCGTCCAGTATGGCATCCTTGATTGCACTTTTAATAATGCCAACCTCGCGCGATGGCTCAATGCCAAATACTTCCATGATTTCCTCACCACTCACCGGCGGCTGAAAATTACGTATGCGGTCTTTCTCTTCCGTTTCTGCAAGCTTGGTACGCAAATCAGTGAAGTTGGATAGATATAACCTGACTTTTTGTTTATTGGCTGATGTAATGTCAGCTTCGGCATGAATCAACAGGTCATCCAGATCATCACCTGCTTCAAATATCAAACGCCGCATTGCACTGTCGGTGACGCCTTCCTCAACCAGACTGATGGGGCGCAGATGCAGCCCGACAATCTTTGCAACATAATGCATTTTTTCATTTTGTGGCAAGTGCAATCTCTTGAATAATTTCAAAACCATGCGCTGCCCCACGGCATCGTGGCCATGAAATGTCCAGCCGCGTACCTTGTCGAATTTCTTTGTAGGCGCTTTCCCGATGTCATGCAGCAATGCTGCCCAGCGCAGCCACAGCGAATCTGAAACTTTCGCGACATTGTCAACAACCATCAGTGTGTGTGTAAAGTTTTCCTTATGCATAACGCCATGCATGCTTTCAACACCTTTCAGCGCTGAAAGCTCAGGCAATATTAATGGTAAAAGCCCGCATTGATCAAGCAGGAAAAATCCGGCTGAAGGTTTTTTATGCATCAGCATTTTGTTCAGCTCTTCTGAAATCCGCTCAGGAGCAACAATTCCAATGCGGTTGACATTTTCTTTGATTGATTTGAAAGCATCGTCTGCGATTTCAAATCCAAAGCGCGAGGCAAAGCGGACAGCGCGCAGCATGCGAAGCGGATCATCTGAAAAAGTGATCTGAGGATCGCGCGGAGTGCGGATCAGACCTTTTTGTAAATCACCCTGCCCGTCAAATGGGTCCATCAGGTCGCCAAAATCCGCTCCCAGACTGATTGCCATGGCATTGATGGTGAAATCACGCCGCAGCATATCCTCTTCAATGGTTGCCGGCTCAACTTCGGGATTTCTGCTGCCGCGCCTGTAGCTTTCGCTGCGCGCGCCAACAAATTCCCATTCTGTATTGTCATACGAAAAATGAGCGGTTCCGAAATTCTTGAAAACCGACACTTTCGGGTGCGGCTTCAGTTGCGAAGCGACATATTCCGCAAGCTCAATTCCATCGCCTTCGACCACCACATCAACATCCCACGATGGCCGCTCAAGTAGAATGTCGCGCACATAACCTCCTACAACATAGCATCGAAGGGCTTTTTCAACCGCCCGCCGATGTATGATGCCGAAAACCTTATGAAGCAGATACTCCTTGAACATGGGGTGCAAAGATACATAATAGTGGTCAGTTGTGAGTTGTGAGTCGTTAGGATTTTTGCACAACGCTTATGAAGTTGAAAGTTCATCAGGTTCATCAAGTTGAAAGGTGACGTATACATCCATGGCGCGGATATGTCGTCCGTGACATGGCCATTCTCAACTTGGGCGCGCGTCTCCCGACGCGTGACCGGACCTTAACCTCGACCTCCCTGAATCATGAACAACGAACCTGTCTGCAACAGGCAGGCAAGGAATTTCGAAGTAAGAAGTGAAGTCATAAGTCAGGTATCCTTCGAAGTTATCACTTCCTTGTTCCTTATTCAGAGTTCATGACCTTAACCTTGACCTTAACCTTAGCCTTAATCTAATTCTTGCCCTTCCCAGCCCCGTCTCAGAACTGAAAGCTGATTACTGAAAACTGACGGCTACTTTACCTCGGTCTTGACCTCGTCCTTGTGTTTTATCCACCGCAAGCCGCAGGCCTTGTCCTTGACCTCGACCTGACTGGCTACTGACAACTCACAACTTAAATTTATTTTGTACTTTTACCTTGCAAATAATAGCATCATGAACTTTTTCGACGACATTTCCGAAACTATCAACAACAATGTTGCTGCTGTTTTATGTATCATCATCGGTGCCGAAGGCTCCACCCCGCGCAAGCCGGGATCGAAAATGCTTGTCTTTGCCGACGGCACCATCAAAGGCACCATCGGCGGCGGCAGCATTGAAAAGGAAGCCATAGCAGAAGCAGTTCAGATGATTGGATCCGATCAACCTGTTGTGAAAGCGTACAACCTGGCCAATGATCTCGAAATGCACTGCGGCGGCCGAATGACGGTTTATTTTGAACCTTTGCTGCAACAACCCGAGCTGATTATTTTTGGTGCCGGGCATGTCGGAAAAGCGCTTGCAAAGCTGGCTTCAGTTGCAGGCTTTAAAATTTCCGTAGCCGACAACCGTGAAGGAATCTGCGCAACATGGCCTCAGGGGCTGGCTGCAACCTATGAAATGGCCTTCGAAGAAGCTGTTGAAAAAATAAAATTCCACGGCAACTCTTATATTGTCGTTACCACCTACAAACATTCATTCGACAGCGAAGTGGTGGCAATGCTCAAGGACAAGCCGAAAAAATACATCGGCATGATCGGCTCCAGACGCAAGGTTGACCTTGCCCGCAAACGATTTGCAGAAGAATTCGGAATGACAAAGGAACAAATTGATTTAATCGATATGCCCATCGGAGTCGATATTGCATGCGAAACTCCGGAAGATATCGCGGTGTCAATTCTGGCCAAACTGATTGATGTGAAAAACAAAAATAACTGATGAAAACAAAACAGCATATTTCGTTTCTGCTGAATGGCGAGCTTGTCCGCATTGACTTCGCTGCGGCAGGAATCAAGCCATCGACCACCGTGCTGAACTGGCTGCGCAAAGACATGCATCATACCGAAGTAAAGGAAGGCTGCGCCGAAGGCGACTGCGGTGCCTGCACCGTTGTTGTAGCCTCACCCGATACATCCGGAAAAGCGCTTGAATACAAGGCTGTGAATGCATGCCTGTTGTTCTTGCCGGCCATTGACGGAAAGCTGCTCATCACTTCGCGAGGCCTGTCACCTGAGACAACCTTCAGCGAAGAACTGCATCCCGTTCAGAAAGCCATTGTTGATGAACATGCCACTCAGTGCGGATTTTGCACACCCGGATTTGTCATGAGTCTGTTCGCTCAGTATCATAATTCCACTCCGGCAGATGATGCAGAAATCAATAATGCGCTTGCCGGAAATTTGTGTCGCTGCACCGGATATGACAGCATCCGCAAAGCGGCAAAAGCAGTTATGCAAAAACGAATGCCCGACCTTTATGATCAGGAAGAAAAAATACTGATTGAAAAGCTGAACAGAATTGTACCTGATGTCAGGCTCGAAGTACAGTGTTTGCAACAATTGTTTATTCGTCCGGTAACACTGGATCAGGCATTGACTGCGCACAGAAAATATCCCGAAGCTGTTGTGGTAAACGGATCAACCGACATAGCCCTGCAGCAAAGCAAACATTTTAAACATATCCCGGCCATACTGGATATTTCCGGAATTCCTGAGCTAAAGACATTCGAACGCGATGGAAATGAGCTGAAAATCGGCGCGGGGCTTTCACTTGAGAGCATCCGGAACGCTGTGAAAAATATTTTCCCTGCATTCTTCGACATACTTTCTGTATTCGCTTCACAGCAGATCCGGCAGGTGGCAACCCTGGGCGGGAACATCGGTTCAGCTTCTCCAATCGGAGATACAACGCCTCTGTTGATGGCCTGCAATGCCGATCTGAAGCTCGTTTCCGAAAGAGGCTCCAGAATTGTTCCATTGAGGGAATTTGTGGTGTCCTACCGCAAAACCGTTCTGGAAGCCGACGAGCTGATTGCTGAAATTTATCTTTCACTTCCTGCAGAAAATGAAATTGTAAGGATGTATAAAGTGAGCAAACGTCACGACATGGACATTTCAACTGTGAGTGCCGCATTCAGACTCACTCTTGACAATGCTGTCGTTTCAGACATTTCAATGTATTATGGAGGAATGGCTGCTATGACAATGCCGGCAACTGCTGCAGAGAATTTTCTGAAAGGAAAAGAATGGAATGAATCCAATATTTCTGCTGCCATGGAAGTGCTGAAAACAACTTTCACTCCCTTGTCCGATGCGCGCAGCGGAGCCGGATTCCGCAATATGGCCGCAGCCAATCTGTTGCTGCAGTTTTTCAATGACACAAAAATTTCCTGAACATGAAAAAGCAACTGAAACACACCATCAGTCATCATGACCCGGTTCACGACAGCGCAATCAAACATGTGCAGGGAACAACCATATACATTGATGATATGCCCGCTCAGACCGGTGAATTGCAGGCATGGCTTGTGACTTCACCTGTCGCAAAAGGTAAGATAAAAAGCATCGATACCAGCGAAGCACAGATGATACCTGGAGTACGCTGCATTATTACAGCAAAGGATATTCCCGGCGATAATCAGATGGGACCGGTTTTTCACGATGAGCCCTGTCTCGCTGAAGGCCAGGTTCAATGCATCGGTCAGGCCATTGCACTGATTGCAGCAGATACTTTTGAGATTGCACATCATGCGGCATCGCTCGTCAAGCTTGACATAGAGACCGAAACGCCCATCCTCTCAATAGATGAAGCCATTCAGAACAATTCGCGTCTGCAGCCTGAACGCCGCATTGAGCGCGGTGATCCGGACGGCATTTTACACACATGCAAGCATGTTCTTCATGGGCAGTTCCATTCCGGAGGCCAGGAACACTGGTATCTTGAAACACAGATATGCCTGGCTGTCCCGGGCGAAAACGATGAAATGACCTGCTACAGCGGAACACAGCACCCATCCGAAACACAGGCTATTGTTGCCGAAGTGTTGGGTATTGGCCGCAATCAGGTGGTTGTCGAAACACGCAGACTCGGTGGCGCTTTCGGCGGAAAAGAAACGCAGGCCAATCACCTGGCAGCCTGGGCTTCGCTGCTGGCCGCAAAAACAAAGAAGCCCGTACGCATGCGCTTCACGCGCGATATGGACCAAAGCATCACCGGCAAACGACATCGTTTCCAATCGGACTGGAAAATCGGCTTCAACGACGATGGACTTATACAGTCGTATACTGTAATCTTCAATGCCGACGCAGGATACGCATCAGACCTCACCATGGCCATTCTTGAACGTGCCATGCTGCACGCTGAAAATGCATATTACATTCCCAACATCCGCATTATTGGAAATACATGGAAAACCAACCTGCCGAGCAATGTTGCATTTCGCGGATTCGGGCAGCCTCAGGGCCTGGCGGTGATTGAAAATGCCATCGACATGATGGCGCGTTTTCTGAATAAAGAGCCTGACGAAATCAGGAATTTGAATTATTACGGAGTTCATGACCGCAACACAGCGCCCTATGGTGCAACGATTAAGGAAAACCGTCTTGCGCTGATTCATGAAAAAATAATTCAATCATCAGATTATTTCTCCCGTAAACAAAAGGTTGATGAATTCAACAGCTGCAACCGCGATGTGAAACGTGGGATCGCGCTTATACCCGTCAAATTCGGGATATCTTTCACAACCGCGTTTCTGAATCAGGCCGGTGCACTTGTGCACATTTATGCTGATGGTACTGTTCAGGTCAATCATGGTGGTATTGAAATGGGTCAGGGACTCAATCTTAAAATGCTGCAGGTCGCTGCGGCTGAGCTTGGCGTGAGTTTAGAAAGAATTAAAATCACGCCAACCAATACATCAAAAGTCCCGAACACCTCTGCCACTGCGGCTTCATCGGGCTCCGACCTGAATGGAATGGCGATCAAAAACGCCATGGACCAGTTGAAAACCCGCATAAAAACTGTCGCGCCGGAAGTACTTGAAGAATTGTTTCCTGGTAAAAAAGTGCAGTCTGACAATATCGTTATCGAAAACGACTTCATTTTTGATAACACTCAAAAAGAGGTCTGCTGCAGGTTTGAAGAATTCTGCAGTAAGGCATATCTTAAACAGACACATTTGAGTGCCGCAGGTTACTACCGCACACCCGACATCTGGTTCGACCGTCCCAAGGGCGTTGGCAAACCGTTTCACTACTATACATACGGCATGGCAGTCAGTGAAGTCGAAGTGAATTTACTCACCGGACGCATGAAACTTTTGCGTGCAGATCTGGCCGAAGATGCCGGAGACAGCATCAATCCCATGATTGACAAAGGTCAGGTTGTTGGTGGTTTTGTGCAGGGCCTTGGATGGGTCACTACAGAAGACCTGAAATGGAACAAGGATGGTAAGCTGCTCAACGCATCGCCAGACACTTATAAAATTCCGACCATATCCGACGTGCCGGTTGAACTGAATGTGGAGCTGCTTGAAAATGCTTGTAATGACAACACCATCAGAGGCAGCAAAGCCGTTGGAGAACCACCATTCCCGATGGCCGTCTCTGTCTGGCTTGCTATAAAATATGCCATAGCATCCATCAAAAATCACACAAAGGAACCAATACTGAGCATTCCTGCTACGAATGAAGAAGTTGTTCTGGCTGTTCAAAGACTTAATGCGACGGTAGAATAGGTCAAGAACTCTGAACAATCCGTGCATCCTTACGGATCAAGAGGAAGTAAGAAAATCGAACGGGGCATCACATTAAACTGCACTTCGTAATTCGAAAATCCTTGCCTGCCTGTTGCAGACAGGTTTGTTATTCGTGATTCAAGGAGGTTAAGGTTAAGCAGCTTTCAACTGAGTCGTGAGCTGTTGACCGCATGCTGCTTGCCGCATGCCGCATGCTCTGTGCATTGTGAGTTGCATATAGTGCAAAAAAAATCCGGACCTTTTCAGAATCCGGATTATTTTTTCAAAATATCGTTGTTATTGTTTCAGCGCATTGATTTTATCTGTCACCGCTTTGAGTTTTTCTGGCATGTTCAGACGTGCATAGAGCGATTTCAAAGCCTGCAATGTGGGCAGATCATCCGGCATCAGTTCACTTGCTTTTTCAAGATAAGGAACCGATTTGTTCCAGTATTCCATGTATTTTGCCTTGGCTTTTTCGTAAGCATCAAACTGATCGGGCGGAATGGTGTTGGCATATTCAAAAACTTCAACACCTTTATTAAAAAACAATGCACCAAGGTTGTAGTATGCATCGAAATAATCCGGCTTGAGTTCAATGGCTTTCAAATATGCTTTTTCAGCTTCAGCAAGCATTGATTCCTTCTCGGCTTCGGCAACACTTGTGTCAAGTGAAAGACGGTCGTAGTTGCTGCCAATCGTAAAGTGCAGAATCGGATTGTTCGGGTCCTTTTCAACGGCTACTTTAAGCAGATCCTGAGCTTTGGCCAGTTCACCCTTGCCTAAATAGTAGTTTGTTTCGGTGATGATAAGTCCAAGGTCAGACGGGAATTTTTTGCGGCCCATGGCAATGGTGTTCAGCATCTTGGTGGTGTCACCGGCATCTTTGTAAAGATTTCCAAGCATGGAATAAATCTCAGGTTTCTGATAATCCATGTTAATGAGCTCTTTCAGATACTTCATTGCAACATCCTTATCTCCCATTTGCATAGCGCAGTTGGTAGCATAGAAAGTTGCAAGTGAATCCTTTTCGCCAAATGTATTTTTGATCTGCTTGGTGCGTTCAAAATACTTGCGTGATTCAGCCCATTCCTTTTTATTGTAATAATTGGCGCCTACATTAAAATACTGGTCGCCCAGATAGAAAAGACCAAGTTTTGCACTATTGGGATTAGCGGCAGGAGCAATAAACTCTTTATCCAGCGAAATGGATTTCTGATAGGAATTATATGCAGAATCAAGCGGATTGCTGCACAAAGCCTTGAATTTTTCATCGGTTGACAGAGCAATACTCAAATAAATGTTTCCTCTGTAAAGCCAGGTTTTGGCACTTGACATGGTCTGTGGATGTTTTGTCGCCGGCTCAATGGCAGCGAGTGCTTTATCCAGCTTGTTTTCCTTCAGCCAGTTGAAAGCACTGACTACAGCAGGGTTCTGGGAAAAAGCCGCTCCGGTAATGACCAGTGCAACAACAAACAATGCTAACTTTTTCATGATATTGGTTTGTTTTAAAAGTTTACAAATGTACGATTTCGACCGGTTTATCAAAGACTTTGCCGGAAATTTACTCCTGCGTTTCGTCTGTAGTGTCAGAAGATTCGTTTGCGGTCGGTTCCTGTCCGTTTTCATCCACGATGTCTTCGGATTCGTTATCCACAAAATCCGATGCTATCTTGGCCACCGAAGCAATGCTGTCCTTGCCGGAAAGATTGATCAGTTTCACACCCTGTGTGGCACGTCCGACAACGCGAAGATCGCTCACCGACATACGAATGGCAATGCCGCTTACATTGATGATCATAAGTTCATCGCCGTCTTTTACTGACATGGCAGCCACCAGTTTTCCTGTTTTTTCAGTAACGTTGATGGTCTTAACTCCTTTGCCACCGCGGTTGGTAACGCGGTAATCCTCAATATCGGAGCGCTTGCCGAATCCCTTTTCAGAAACCACAAGAATCTGATCAAGCTTATCTTCGATGCAAACCATTCCGATAACTCTGTCGTCGGCACCGGCCAGTGTTACACCGCGGACACCGCTTGCGTTGCGGCCCATCGGCCTAACTTTTTCTTCCGGGAAACGAATGGCGCGACCTGATTTCAATGCGATGAGGACTTCGTTCTTTCCATTGGTCAGGCTGGCCTGAATCAATGTGTCGCCTTCGCGAATGCCGATGGCGTTGATGCCGTTCTGGCGCGGACGGCTGTATGCTTCCAGACTGGTTTTCTTGATGACACCTTGCTCTGTGCAAAGAATAATGAAGTTGTTATCAACATATTCCTTGTTGGTCAGGTCAGCAACATTGATTACTGTCTGGATTTTATCATCATTCTCAATGGCCAGCAGATTCTGAATCGGACGGCCTTTGCTGGCTCTCGCTCCTTCAGGGATTTCATAAACCCTGAGCCAGAAAACTTTTCCCTTTTTGGTGAATGCCAGCAGGTAATCGTGATTTGATGCGATATACAGATTTTCGAGAATGTCTTCATCGCGGACATTGCTTGCCTTGAGACCTTTTCCACCACGGTTCTGGGTGCGGTATTCCGAAAGCAACGTGCGTTTGATGTAACCCATCCGGCTGATGGTGATTACCACACTGTCATTGGCGATAGTGTCTTCAATCCGGAAATTCTTGCCCTGATAAATGATGTCTGTACGCGGCTCATCACCGAATTTTTCCTTGATTTCGATAAGTTCGTCCTTGATAATCTGCATACGGAGTGCAAGATCTTCAAGTACTTTTTTATACCATTCGATGCGCTCGATAAGTTCGTCATATTCGGCTCTGAGTTTCTCTCTTTCCAGTCCGATGAGCGAACGCAGACGCATATCAACAATAGCTCTTGACTGGATATCGGATAGTGAAAAGCGCTCCATAAGCCGTTCACGGGCTTCATCGACCGATTTACTTGAACGAAGGATATCAACAACTTCATCAATATTGTCAAGCGCAATCAGCAATCCTTCGAGAATGTGTGCACGCTTTTCAGCTTCGCGCAATTCGTATTTTGTACGTCTGACAATAATCTCATGACGGTGGTCAACAAAGTGCCTGATCAGATCCTTTAGGTTCAGCATCATTGGTCTGCCATGAACCAGCGCAATGTTGTTCACGTTAAACGCACTCTGCAGCGGTGAATGCTGATAAAGCTGATTAATGATTACATTGGGCACCGCATCGCGACGAAGGTCAAGTACAATGCGCATTCCATCGCGGTCAGACTCATCGCGGAGATCCGTAACGCCATCAATGATTTTTTCATTGACGAGGTCAGCGAATTTTTTGAGAAGTTCGGATTTATTGACCTGATACGGAATGGATTTTATAATAATCTGCGTGTGCTTGTCATTGTCTTCAACCGTAGCTTCACCGCGCATTACGATACGGCCGCGGCCGGTTTCATAAGCTTCTTTTACGCCATCGTATCCGTAAATAATTCCGCCGGTTGGAAAATCGGGCGCCTTGATGTATTTCATCAGGCCCTCAATGGTGATTTCGTTGTCGTCGATATAAGCAACAATGCCGTCAACAACTTCTTTCAGGTTATGCGGAGCCATATTGGTGGCCATTCCAACGGCAATGCCGCTGGCGCCATTGAGCAGCAGATTCGGAACTTTGGCCGGCAAAACGGTGGGTTCTTCAAGTGAATCGTCGAAGTTGAGCTGCATATCAACTGTTTCCTTGTCGATATCGGCCAGCATTTCCTCGGCGATTTTTCTCAGACGGGCCTCGGTATAACGCATGGCAGCAGCGCTGTCACCGTCGATGGAGCCGAAGTTCCCCTGGCCTTCAACCAGCGGATAGCGGAGCGACCATTCCTGGGCCATACGCACCATAGTGTCATACACGGATGTGTCGCCGTGCGGGTGATACTTACCAAGCACTTCCCCTACGATACGGGCAGATTTCTTGGTCGGGCGATTCGAAAATACACCCAGTTCGTGCATCCCAAACAAAACGCGGCGGTGAACCGGTTTCATTCCGTCTCTGACATCAGGCAAGGCTCTGGATACAATAACCGACATTGAATAGTCAATGTAGGCCGATTTCATCTGGTCTTCGATATTAACCTGTACAATTCTTTCTCCGGAGTTCTCAAATTCGCTCATGTAAATTTCTCTTTATCAACTATTTTGACAATATTGTCGGTCCGTTTTAATAGCACGCGAAATTACGAAAAATAACTGAACGGACGAAAATAGTTTTCCACAATTCTTGATAAAAGCCCCTGCATCAATCCAATCGTTTGATTAATAAATTGTTCTCTGCAAAGGCAATTAATAACAGTCTGTTGTTTAAAAAAACGAATAAATATCATTTTTCAACTGAAAGAATACTGATATCTTTGAGCCAGTATTCGTAATTTTGTGGTTAATATCAGAACTCAGATATGGAAGCTAAATTTTCTCAACGTGTGATGGATGTTTTGGGATTCAGTAAAGAGGAAGCCTTGCGGCTCAACAGTCCCTATGTAGGTGTGGAGCACCTCTTTCTCGGAATGCTGCGCGAAGGCGATGGCATGGCAATTCATTTGCTGCGCAATGCCGGCGTAAATCTGGGCGAAATCCGCAAATCAATAGAGAAGGCCGCCAATCAGACCGACGGGCCCTCAGTCATGCCTGAAGCTGATATTCCACTGGTCCGCCAGGTTGAGCAGATCCTGAAACTCACCTATCTGGTTGCCAAAGATCTGAAAAGCGAACTCATCGAAACCGAACATCTGCTGCTTGCCATTCTGAAAGAAAACAAGAATTATGTTTCCACACTCCTCGGCCGCACCGGTGCAACCTACGAACTGATGCTGAGCGAGCTGCGCAATATTACCGGCAACGACACCAATTACTCGGAAAGAATCAAAGATGAACTCCCTTCGGACGATGATGACGCTGATGAACGCAGCAGTTTCGGAAGTTCTTCGAAAAAAGCGGGTGCTGAGTCGAAATCGAAAACGCCGGTACTGGATAATTTCGGACGCGACCTGACCAAAGCAGCCGAAGAAGGCCGACTGGACCCGATTGTAGGACGCGACAAGGAGCTCGAGCGAATTGCACAGATTCTGAGCCGCCGCAAGAAAAACAACCCTGTGCTGATTGGTGAACCCGGTGTCGGAAAATCAGCCATTGCAGAAGGTCTTGCACTGCGCATTGCAGCGCGCAAAGTGCCTCGCACACTCCACAACAAGCGCGTGGTTATGCTTGACATAGCATCGCTGGTAGCCGGAACAAAATACCGCGGACAGTTCGAAGAGCGCATGAAAGCTTTGCTCAATGAACTCGAAAAAAATCGCGATGTGATTCTGTTCATTGACGAAATCCACACAATAGTCGGTGCAGGCGGTGCCAGTGGTTCGCTCGACGCATCCAATATGTTCAAACCCGCTCTGGCACGTGGCGAAATCCAGTGCATCGGCGCAACGACACTTGATGAATACCGCAACTACATTGAAAAGGATGGCGCTCTGGAACGCCGTTTCCAGAAAATCCTCGTTGATGCCACATCGATTGAGGAAACCAAAATGATTCTGCAGAATATCAAGGAACGCTACGAAGACCATCATCTGGTGCGATACACCGACGAAGCCATTGATGCATGTGTACTGCTGACGGAGCGCTACATAAGCGATCGTGCACTGCCTGATAAATCCATCGATGCTCTTGATGAAGCTGGATCACGTGTTCATCTCAAACATCTGAATGTTCCCGAGGAAATTCTTGAATTGGAAAAACAGATTGATGAAGCCCGTAACAACAAGACTGCGGCCATCAAAATGCAGAAATACGAAGAGGCTGCCAAGCATCGCGACCTAGAGAAAAATCTGCTTGAAAAGCTTGAAAAAGCCCGTCTGCACTGGGACGAAGAAGCAGACAAACATCGGGAAATTGTTACCGATGAGGACGTGGCAGAAGTAGTGGCAATGATGACAGGCGTGCCTGTTACAAGAGTGGCTCAGAATGAAAGCGACCGCCTTCTTAAAATTGAAGATGAACTGGCCAACAAAGTTATCGGACAGGATGAAGCAATCAAAAAAATTGCGAAAAGCATACGCCGAAACCGTGTCGGGCTAAAAGATCCCGGTCGTCCTATCGGAAGTTTCATTTTCCTGGGACCAACAGGAGTCGGCAAAACATATCTTGCAAAAGTCCTTTCAAAATATCTGTTCGACACTGATGATGCTTTGATCCGCATTGACATGAGCGAATACATGGAGAAATTCGCTGTGTCGCGTCTGATCGGGGCACCTCCGGGTTATGTGGGCTATGAAGAAGGCGGGCAGCTTACTGAAAAAGTGCGCCGCAAGCCATTCAGCGTGGTGTTGCTTGATGAAATCGAAAAGGCTCACCCCGATGTATTCCATCTGCTGCTGCAGGTTCTCGATGATGGCCAGCTGACTGATAGTCTCGGCCGCAAAGTCGATTTCAAGAACACCATCATCATCATGA
>CAZJOL010000035.1:0-13074 GCA_964547605.1 uncultured Bacteroidaceae bacterium
CGTGATGCGTTACCGCGAATCATACGAAGGTCTGGTCCCCGGCCCGTTCTCATTCGGAGGCATTGGAGGCACTTCAAACATTCAGGCCACCGCATCGCAGATCCGCAAGCAGAACCAGCTCAGTTATGGCATTGCCAACCGCTCGTACAACAACCGTTTGATGTACACCTATGCAACCGGCATGCAGACCAACGGATGGGCATTCGCATTTTCCGGTTCGCATCGCTGGGCTCTCGACGGCTATGTGCCGGGAACCTGGTACGACGCATGGGCCTATTTCGGATCGGTCGAGCGTAAAATCAATGACAAGCACATGATCGGACTCACCGTTTTCGGATCACCTTTCCGCAGGGCCATGCAGGCCGCATCAACACAGGAAGCGTATGATCTGGCCGGCGATGTGTATTACAATCCCAACTGGGGATTACAGAACGGCGAAGAGCGTAATTCGCGTGTGCGCAAGGTGCATCAGCCATACGCCATTCTGAACCACACATTCAAAATCAGCGAAAAGACCAAACTGTATACTTCAGCCGGATTTTCCAAAGGACGTTTCGGAACCACCAGACTCAACTGGTATGGCGCTCCGGATCCCCGCCCCGACTATTACCGGTACATGCCCAGCTATCAGTCCGATCCTTATATTGGCGGACTTGTTACTGATTACTGGATGAACAATGTTGAAGCCCGTCAGATCAACTGGGATGAAATTTATCAGATCAATTACAGTGCGAATGCAGTCGGTGCGCAGGCAAATTACATTATTGAAGAAGCCAGAAAAGATGAGACCCGCGAAGCACTCAATTCATATCTGCTGCATAAACTGAATGAAAACATTCAGCTGAGTGGCGGGCTGGAAGCCAATTTCCAGACAACCCATTATTTCAAGGAACTGACCGATCTTCTCGGAGGCGAGTACTGGAAAGACATTGACCAGTTTGCCGAGCAGGATTTTCCCGGCGACACAGGCATGCTTCAGAACGATCTTGACAATCCCAACAGAGTCATTAATGTCGGCGATGAATTTGGCTATAACTACAAAATGCACACAAATACAGCCAAATTGTGGGGCATGAGCCGCTTCTATTATGCAAAGACCGACTTTTATGTAGCCGGCTTTGTGAGCGGAACTCAGATGTATCGTGATGGCATTTACCGCAATGGAAGATATCCGGATAACTCGCTTGGAAAATCAGAAGCAAGAACATTTCTCGATGGTGGAGTCAAGGCCGGAGTTACCTACAAACTTTCAGGCAAACATTATTTCACTGTCAATACCGGTTTACTGAGCAATGCACCGGCCACAGCCAATTCATTCCTTTCACCCAACATCAGCAACCGCTATGTTCCGAATCTTCAGAGCAGTGTTGTTTTTTCGGGCGATGTCTCTTATATCAAAAAGGGTGAATTTCTTTCTGGCCGCGTCACAGCTTATCAGACAAACACATTCAACGAGGTTGACCTGCTGAGTTTTTATCACGATGAATATCAGACCTTTGTTTACATGAACCTGACCGGCATCAACCGCGTGTATCAGGGTGTTGAATTTGGAGTTGATGTGAAAGCCAGCAAAACCATCAGTGTTCAGGCCGCCGGGAATATCGGAAACTACCGTTACATCTCACGTCCAACTGCACACATTTCATTTGACAATCTTTCGAAACCGGATACCACGGAACTCATTTACTGCAAATATTTCTATGTGCCCGGCACACCACAGATTGCCTCTTCCATCGGGCTTAAATACAATCATCCGAAGTATTGGTTCTTCAATGTGAACTTTAATTATTTCGACAAGATTTATCTCGACTTCAATCCGGAACGCCGCACCCAGCTAGCGATTGCAAACCTCGGCCCTGGTGATCCGCAGATTGATGTGATTACCGCTCAGGAAAAATTGCCTGCGGGGTATACAATCGATGCCTCCATTGGAAAATCATGGAAAATAAAGGGGAAAACACTGGCCTTCAATTTTATGGTCAGCAACATTCTCAACAACAGGGAACTGATCACCGGCGGTTATGAGCAGTCCCGTTTCGACTTCGATACGCAGAATGTCGGAAAATTCCCGCCCAAATACTATTATGCATATGGAAGAAATTTCCTGGCAATGGTGTCTTTCAATTTCTAACAGTTAAAAGCGAAAAAAATGAAACAGTATATGAAAAAATTGTTTTTTGTTACAGCCCTTTTGGCTGTGGTCTTCACTTCGTGTGTGAATGAAGACTTTGACAAACCCGATGTGATTATTCCGGAATATGATGGTGCCAGTAACACAACCATTGCCGATCTCAAAGCAACCTATCCGGGAACGCTCGACAGCATTGAAACAGTAACAATCATTGAAGGGGTTGTTGTTGCCAATGATGAAAGCGGAAACTTCTACAAAACCATCGTTATTCAGGATGCTACCGGTGGTATTGAACTGAAACTCGACCGTTACGACATGTACACGGCATTCAAAGTCGGACAGCGCGTTTTTGTTGAGTGCCAGGGACTTTTTCTTGGTGACTACGGCGGACTTGTTCAGATTGGATACATTTATAATGGCGCCATTGGCCGTATCCCTGATGTATTGATTGACAGCCATGTTTATCGCGACAGTCTGCCTGGAAATGCACCTGCTGCTGCAGTAGTAACAATTCCAACAATTACACCGGCCAATCTAAGTACACTCATTCAGCTCGACGAAGTGCATTTCACTGAACCAGGACTTGCTTTCTCAGAAACATCAGGAACGACAAACCGTACCCTGGCAGATGCAAACGGAAACCAAATTCTGGTGCGCACCAGCAATTACGCAAGTTTTGCAGCTGATATTATTCCCGATGGTGTGGGAAGCGTGCGAGGTATCCTGAGTATTTTCAACGGTGACTATCAGCTATATATCAGAGATATGAACGATATTGTCAACTGGTATGATCCCAATGCAAACAGCGTAATTTATGATCCATTCAATATTGATCCGCTGGTGAATTCAGGATGGACCATGTACAGTGCTGCCGGAAACAAAGATTGGTACTACAATTCGGCATACAAAGACATGGCTGTTACTGCCAGCGGCAGCGATGCAGCATGCAATGATTATCTCATTACCCCTGCTATAAGCCTGAGTGGTGTTGCCAATCCTGTTCTCACTTTCAGCTCATGGACAAATTATACCGATGCAGGCATGGCCACTCCGATTGAAGTGCTGGTTTCAACTGATTATTCCGGAAGCGGTGATCCTACAACCGCAACCTGGACAGCGCTCTCAGCCACATGGTCTCCGACTGGCAGCACCACTTACACACCTAGTGGCAACATCAGTCTGACATCGTATTCAGGACAAACCGTTTACATCGCATTCCACTATCGTAGTTCCGGAAACACATCGGGCAACTACAGCGCATGGAAGATCGATGATTTCAAAATTGAGAAATAAACGGTCTATTAATTAAACATTAAAGTCGTGTCGTTCTGCGGAAAGACGCGACTTTTTTTGTAGCTTTACAGTAAATATTTTCCATGTCTGAAACAGCACTGAATCACACCAAGATAATCGCCACAATCGGCCCTGCAAGCGCTTCTCCGGAAATGCTGCACGCACTCGTCAAAGCCGGAATGAATGTCTGCCGACTCAATTTTTCGCACGTCGATTATGCCAAAGCAACAGAAATAATTGAAGAAATAAAAAAAATAAATGCGAAAAATCTTTTCCCAGTCGCGCTGCTGGCCGATCTTCAGGGCCCAAAACTCCGCGTTGGAGAAATGGGATGCAATGGCGCTGAATTGAAAAATGATGCATTGGTTGTTATCACGTGCGAAGAATGCGAGGGAACGTCAGAACGCTTCACACTGCGCTATCCCATGCTTTCGCGCGATCTGCAACCCGGCGAAAAAATTCTGCTTGATGATGGCAAAATGGAAGTTCATATTACGCAGGTGCTTAACGAAAAAGAGGTCGAAGCAAAAGTTGTCCGCGGTGGCATTCTGAAATCGAAAAAAGGATTCAACCTGCCAGGCACCAATGTGAGTCTGCCTGCTTTGACCGAAAAAGACCTGCAGGATCTGGAATTTGCTCTCAATGCCGATGTCGACTGGATTGCCATTTCGTTTGTTCGCAGAGAGGAAGATGTAATTGAACTGAAAAACCACATTGCCGCATCAGGAAAAAAAGCCCGGGTTGTTGCCAAAATTGAAAAGCCCGAAGCCATCGAACACATTGATGACATCATTCAGGTAGCTGATGCCATCATGATTGCACGCGGCGACCTGGGGATTGAAATGCCCTTGCAGGAAGTTCCCATCCTTCAGAAAAACATCATTCAGAAAACGATATCGGCCGCCAAGCCGGTTATTGTTGCCACGCAGATGATGGAAAGTATGATGACGAGCACCATGCCCAGCCGCGCCGAAGTGAATGATGTTGCCAATGCAGTCACTGATGGAGCATCGGCTGTAATGCTCAGCGGAGAAACCAGTGTTGGCCAGTATCCGATTGAAACAGTTGCAACCATGCATCGCATTATCATAGATGTGGAGCGCGATTCAAGGCCATACACCAAAGGGGCCATGCCCAAAAGCGAAGACGAAGTTTCTACAGCTTACGAAATCAGTTTCATGGCTTCTCGCATGGCGAAATTCATGAATGCAAAAGCCATTGTGGTCATGACTGCAACAGGATCATCTGCGGTACGCATGTCATCATTCAGACCACGCAGTCATATATTTGTTTTCAGCAACGACCGCAAGCTTCTGCGCACACTCATGCTTGCGTGGGGCCTGCGTGGATTTTACTATGATGATTTTAAAAGCACCGATCAGAGTATTTGCGATACCATTGCTGTACTGAAGTCACACGATCTTGTCAGCGATGGCGACACCATCATACACACCGCCAGCATGCCCATCCAGCTGCGTGGAACAACGAATACCATTAAGGTGAGTGTGGTGTAATCACTCGATAAATTTGTTGTCTCAGTTTTGGTAAAGTCTTTTGTTCAACCACCCGTGATGACACGCTTATTTCCCGACGATTCCACGTCAGCAATGCTGATTGGTAAACATTTTCTTGCTGACGGTAGAATGTCGGGAAAGACACACTGACAAATATCACCAATCAGGTACCAATAATCCGGTTTGGGCACGGGTACATTTTGTATCTTTGCACATGTAATCGGGTCGCCATATTTTTGCGATTGGATTGAAAAAAAAGCGTTTATGAAAGAAGATGAAAGCCAGGACGCACTGAATGAAGTAACCGGAGGTGAATACAAATACGGCTTTGAGACCCGTATTGAGATGGACACCATTCCCAAAGGGCTGAATGAAGATGTTGTCCGGATAATTTCGAAGAAAAAAAACGAGCCTGCATTCATGCTTGAATTTCGTTTGGCAGCCTTTCGCAAATGGAAGGAAATGACAATGCCGGACTGGGCACATCTGACCATTCCGCCCATCGATTTTCAGGACATCAGTTATTATGCGGCTCCCAAAAAGTCCGAAAAGAAAAGTATGGACGAAGTCGATCCGGAATTGGTTGACACATTCAACAAACTCGGTATTCCGCTCGAAGAACAGATGGCACTCGCCGGAGTGGCTGTTGATGCGGTTTTCGATAGTGTATCCGTGAAAACAACGATGCAGGATAAGCTGAAGGATTTAGGAATCATTTTCATGCCCATCAGCGAAGCCGTGCATCAGCACCCCGATCTGGTGAAAGAATACCTGGGTATGTCTGTACCTGTGTCTGACAATTATTTCACAGCATTAAATTCCGCTGTTTTCAGCGACGGATCATTTGTTTACATTCCAAAAGGAGTGCGCTGCCCTGTTGAATTATCCACCTATTTCCGCATCAATGCACGTGAAACCGGTCAGTTCGAGCGTACGCTCATTGTTGCTGATGAAGGCGCCTATGTGAGTTATTTGGAGGGCTGCACCGCTCCCATGCGCGACGAAAACCAGCTTCATGCTGCCGTTGTGGAAATCATCACGATGGACAATGCCGAAGTGAAATACAGCACGGTTCAGAACTGGTATCCCGGCAACAAGGAAGGAAAAGGCGGCATCTATAACTTTGTTACCAAGCGAGGTTTGTGCAAAGGCGCCAACAGTAAGATTTCGTGGACGCAGGTGGAGACCGGCTCTGCGATTACATGGAAATATCCGAGCTGCATATTGCTTGGCGATAACAGCATCGGGGAATTTTATTCCGTTGCTGTGACCAATAATTTTCAGCAAGCCGATACCGGCAGCAAAATGATTCATCTCGGAAAAAATACAAAGAGCACTATTATTTCGAAGGGAATCTCTGCAGGCCGCAGTCAGAACAGTTACCGCGGGCTTGTAAAGGTGATGAAAAAAGCCATCAACTCGCGCAATTTTACCCAGTGCGACAGTTTGCTGCTGGGCGACAAATGCGGCGCACACACATGGCCCTACATCAATGTTCACAACAAAAGCTCGATTGTAGAACACGAAGCAACAACCTCAAAAATTTCAGACGACCAATTGTTTTACTGCCAGCAGCGCGGTCTTGACAGTGAATCGGCCATCAGTCTGATTGTAAATGGCTATGCAAAAGAAGTATTGAATAAACTGCCCATGGAATTTGCCGTGGAAGCGCAAAAGCTGCTTGCAATTTCTCTCGAGGGGTCCGTTGGATAATAGTAAGGAGTAAGAAGTAAGGAGTAAGAAGTAAGGAGTAAGAAGTAAGGAGTAACCGAAATAATTTCAGGTAAGGAGTAAATAGTAAAAAAATTGAGGAGTGAGGAAGGGCTAAGTGTTTTGAATAAATTTGAATCGGGTTTAGATAGTTGAACAAACCTTTAAACTAAAAAATATGGAACAAGGATTTAACGACAAGTACAGAAAAAGGACAAAAGACTTATGTATTGGTGTTATTCGTATGCTTCCAAAGGGAAAAAGATCCGAAGTGTACAAAATTTTCTCAAAACAATTAATCAGGAGCATTTCATCTGTTGCAGCCAATTTCAGAGCAACATGCAGAGCCAAGAGCAGCAATGATTATATTTATAAGCTTGCTGTTGTAATCGAAGAACTAGACGAGTCACAATTCTGGCTGGAGATGTTGATAGAACTGAAAGAAATTGAAAGTCAGAAAGCATTAATTTGGATGGATGAAATATCAAACATTTTAGCCGTTTTTACAAGCCTGCATCACAATAAAAAAATGAATAATGTCAAGTAAACACCGGGTTTCATACTCCTTACCACTTACTACTTACTCCAATGTGAAGAACTAACAAGAAAAAACAGAAGACAATGTTACACATAAAAGACTTACACGTATCAATAAATGGACGCGAGATTCTGAAGGGCGTCAATCTGGATGTCAAACCCGGCGAAGTGCACGCAATCATGGGCCCGAACGGCACCGGAAAAAGCACACTTGCTAATGTGATTGCCGGTAAAGAAGGTTATGATGTTTCCGGAGAAATTATTTTTGAAGGAAAAAATATTTTCGACATGGCAGTGGAAGACCGCGCGCGGGCCGGTATTTTCCTGGGCTTTCAGTATCCGGTTGAAATTCCCGGCGTGTCGATTATGAATTTTTTGAAGACCGCTGTCAATGAAAAACGCAAGTACCATGGCCAGGAAGCGATGACTGCCGGTGATTTTCTGAAGATGGTAGAAGAGAAGAAAAAAGTAGTTGAAATCCCGTCCGACCTCATGAAACGCAGCGTTAATGAGGGTTTCTCGGGTGGTGAGAAAAAAAGAAACGAAATTTTTCAGATGGCCATGCTTGAACCAAAACTGGCCATACTCGATGAAACCGACTCAGGGCTTGACATTGACGCGTTGCGTATTGTGGCAACGGGTGTTACAAGACTGAAGAAACCGGAAAATGCAACCGTTGTAATCACGCACTATCAGCGCCTTCTGGACTTTATTGTTCCGGACTTTGTACACATTCTTTATGGTGGACGCATTGTAAAATCAGGCGACAAGACATTGGCCATGGAACTTGAAAAACAGGGCTACGACTGGATCAAGAAGGAATTCGCATAAACCGAAGCATCATGACTGAATTACAAAAATATCCGGTTGCGGAATCATTGAAAAATGCTGCAGAAAAAATCAGCAGCAGCGATGGATTGTGGGAAGGCCGTGACAACGCGTTTCATACATTCCTGTCGGCCGGTTTTCCGCACAAAAAAATGGAAAAATGGCGCAACACGGACTTGAGTGAATATCTGAATGCGTCTTATACATATGTTGAAAACACTGACCCTGTCTCTGATGTAGACATCAATAAGGTTTTTCAGTGCAATATCCAGAATTTCGAAACAGCATTGTTTACCTTGCTGAATGGTGCTTATGTGTATAACACCGCACCACTTACGGTGATGGATAACGGTGTTATTGCAGGAAGCCTGCGTCAGGCCTGGCATCAGTTCCCTGAGTTGGTGAACAAATATCTGAACAAGCTGACCGAAAACACGCTGAACGGCCTTGTGAGCCTCAATTCAGCGTTGGCTACTGCAGGATTCTTCATTTACGTTCCAGACAATATTGTTGTTGACAAACCGGTGCAGCTGGTGAATCTTGTCAATACCGAAGTCAATCCGTTTCTGCAGATCCGCAATCTGATCGTACTTGGCAAAAACAGCAAGCTGCAGTTTCTGCAATGCGACGACAGCATCAGGGACAAAAACAGTTTCCTGAATATAGTGAGTGAGTTCCACCTCGCTGACGGAGCCATTCTTGATCATTACAAGCTGCAGAACAAAGACGACAGTGCTGTAATGACAAATACCTCATTCTTTGGTCTGCAGCGCGATGCAAAGCTTTCAACCAATACCATTACTTTTAATGGTGGCACCATACGCAATGAGTCCGTGGTCAATCTCGACGGTGAAGGCGCTGAAGCAGAAGTGATGGGGCTTTATCTGGTCGATCGCAAACAGCATGTCGATAATCAGGTGCTGGTGCGCCACAATGCGCCCAACTGCACGTCGCATGAATTGTTCAAAGGCATTCTGGATGACGAAGCCAGCGTTGCGTTCAATGGCCATATCATTGTGCAGCCAGGCGCACAGAAAACAAATGCATTTCAGAGCAACAAAAATATTTTGCTGACTGACACGGCGCAGATTTCAACGAAACCATTCCTTGAAATTTATGCCGATGACGTGAAATGCTCTCATGGAGCCACTGTCGGGCAGCTTGACGAAAACGCCATGTTCTATCTGAAACAACGCGGCATCTGCGAACGCAATGCGAAAATGCTTCTGATGTATGCATTTGCTGATGAGGTTGTCAGAAAAATAACGGTGGATTCCTTGTATCATCAGACAGCTGAAATGGTGTCGCGGCGCCTGAAAGGCGAACTCAGCGTTTGCGATCAGTGCATGTTGCATTGCGGCAGCAAAAACCCGATTCAGTTTGATATTGATGTGACCAAGATATAGCATGCGGCATGCGGCAAGTCATCAAGTTTTAAAGTTTGTAAAGTTGAAAGATGACGTTAGTTTCTTCGCGCAAAGCTTGCGTGTAAATAAAACGTGTGAGCTATTACATTAGTAACGTGTAACGTATTTAACGATAGTAACGAGTGCTATTTATTCCTGATATCGGAAGCTTTCTGAACAAGCTTGTTGTACTGCCCTTTGGTGATGTAGATTCGGTGCTGATTTGCTTTCAGTTTTACATTGGCCAGTTTCTCACGCAAATCGTATCCCCACCCGCAGATTGCATTTGAAGCCAGGTCCAGATCGACATAATAGCGGATTTCCTTTTCGAAAATGCTTTCATCCATTTCATCCATAACGCTATGGATTTGTTGTCAGTACCTGATTGTATTTGGTGGAATTAACCGGGTCGATGCTTTTTAGAATATTGACTACTTTGGTTTTTTCCACCATCGGAGCGGGAGTGAAAATGCTCACCAGCTCATCGGACTTGGCAAGCATGAATAAAGTAATGATAAAAAGTCCCGGCTTTTGCCGATATGCTTTCTGAACCAATGTAACGCCTTCGGTAACACCAGCGCGGGCTTTCACAGCATCGGAAGAAAAAAGATCCATACCATTGAGATGATAATGGAAGTTCCCCCGTCTGAAATCAGCATATGAATTATTCAAAATATTTTCGATTATCCAATATCTGTTTTTCTGACTTTCGGCTGCACGCCATCCCTTATCAGGAGAGCTCTGCGCGGCATTAACCACACCCTGCGCCTTTTCGAAAAAAGGAGTGCCTCCCAATTCTTCAAATGAATCGAAATCAAACCCAAGTACCAGATAAGAATAGAAAGCAAGAACAGACGTAAGATTGGATGTAAATGTGTTTTCTACATAATCGAGTGGCTGACCGGAAATATATTTGAATGAGAAATCCTTATCAAGATAATTGAAAAGCGGAGTGCTGTAGGATGAACCGTATACAGGTCTGCGTGCCTGAACCTGAATGGTACCGGTGAATGATTCAATATTATCCCATGAACTGATCGTAAGCAGAATAGAGCATTCGATTTTTTCTTCCATCCTGAATTCGTAATTGCTCCATCGACGATTGTTCATGAATTCGTACACCGCGGTCTGCAGATTTTCGAAAACAGTCTTATCGCTTGATTGTACCTGGCTGGAATTCACCTGCACGTTGCACATGAATTCCTGTGCACGCACTGACGAAAAAACCAGAAGGAAACTCAGTATAATAATCGCTCTCATTTCTTTCCTGATAAAAGTTTTTCCAGTTCATCTGCAATCACCGATGCAGCTTCGGTTTTGCTCATCAACGGCCAGGATTGTGGTTTTCCGGATTTCCGGACCAACGTGATTTTATTTGTATCGTGACCAAACCCGCTGTCTTTGTCGCTGAGCGAGTTTAAAACGATGACATCGGCCTTTTTATTGTCCAGTTTTTCCCGGGCGTTGGCAATTTCATGATCGGTTTCAAGCGCAAATCCGATCAAAACCTGTCCTGACTTTTTGCTTTTTCCAAGCGTTGAAAGAATATCCGGATTCTGCACCAATTCTATGGTTGAAAGTCCTGTAATCTCTTTTTTAATTTTTTTATCTGCAGCTTTTGCCGGTCTGAAATCGGCCACAGCAGCGGCCATCACAGCAGCATGACATTTCGGAAACGCTTTCACACAGGCATCGTACATCTGCTGCGCACTTTCAACCTGAATAAGTTTCACCCGAGTATCTGCCTGAATATTTACAGGACCTGAAACCAATGTTACTTCTGCACCCCGCTCTGCAAGCGCAGAAGCAATGGCATAACCCATTTTCCCGCTGCTGAAATTTCCGATAAAGCGCACCGGATCAATTCTTTCAAAGGTCGGACCAGCGGTGATCAGTATTTTCTTCCCAGCTAATGATTCAGCATTTTTTTCACTCAACACAACATCAACAATTTCCTGCGGCTCCGACATGCGGCCGGCACCCTGATATCCGCAGGCAAGATCGCCTTCAGCGGGGCCAATGAATGTATTCCCGAGAGATTTCAGGTATGCAACGTTTTTCTGCACCACAGCTGAGTTCCACATTTTGGTATTCATCGCAGGTGCGATAAAAACAGGACCGTCGAACGCCATGAATGTGGTCGACAGCGCGTCATCAGCAATCCCCGATGCGAATTTGCCAATGATATTTCCGGTCGCCGGAGCAACAATCATCAGATCTGCATTGTCGGTGATGGCAATATGCTCGGTTGAATACTGCCGCTCTTTCGGAAAAACATCGATGTATACCGAATTCTCTGAAAGTGTTTCGAGTACGGGTACAGTGACAAATTCAAGCGCATTGCGGGTGCATACTACCTGCACAGAAGCACCTTTCTGCTTCAGCAGGCGGATGATATACGGAGCTTTGTAAGCTGCTATACCGCCTGAAATGCCAAGTATGACCCTGCGGTTTTTCAATCAGGATTAGTTTTCCTGCGTGCCGCGACGATGATATACTTTTTTCTGCTGGAATTCGTGCAGAGCAATCAGCGTGGGTTTCGGAAGAGCTTCGTACAACTTTGCAAGCTCAATCTGCTCGCGGTTTTCAAAAACTTCCTCAAGATTGTCCATTGTCGTAACAAACTGCTCTGACTCATGCTGCAGATCTTCCCTGATAACCATTGAAATCTGGTTGGCACGCTTTGAAATGATCATGATGCTTTCGTAAATGCTACCGGTTTCATTCTCAAGCTCGCGCAGGTTGCGGGTTACAGCATTGGTTTCGATTTTCAGTTTCTTGTAATCCATATGTTAGTTCAGTTTACTGATTTGCGTTTTAATTTTCTCATTGATGATTTCAGCTTCCTTCAGGAACGAAGTTGTGGGAAACTGCATCATTAGCGTGGTGTATGCTTTGGATGCATGCTCAAAACGTTCTTTCTTTTTTGAATCAATGCTTCCTGCTGCAAAATAATATTCCGATTTCAGAATGTAGAACAGGGCCTGCTCTTTATACTTCGTGGCAGGATACTCTTTCAGAAGATTTGTGAAAGAAACCACAGCTGCCTTGTATTCTTCAATTTTGAAATACAGCATGGCCGTATTGAAATCTTTTGTTTCCAGTTTGAAGCGCAGTTCATCCATCAATTCGTTGCACTGCTTCACCTTCTCGCTTTTCGGATATTTATTAACAAACAGCTGTAATTCAGTCAGTGCATCACTTGTCGAAGTCTGATCCAGGGGTGCATCGGCCGATTCGAGATACTGGCAATAAGCCGACATATACAGGGACTCTTCGGCATATTTGCTGTTCGGGAGCGTCTTTGCCAGATTCTTGAAGTAATAGGCGGCAGCCAAATACTGTTCCTGCTGATAGTTGCTCCAGCAATATTTGTAATAAGCCTCTTCGAATTGCGGCATACCGCGTAATTCAACGATCAACTGGTCATACAACTGCAAAGCTTTAAAGTAATTTCCTTTGCTGTAATACTCGTTGGCTGCTTCCAAACGGGCCTGAGGAGTTCCTTCCCGGAGCAGTTTATCATACTCGCTGCAGGATACCCCCGTGAGAATGAGAACAATAAGAACAAAATTCCGCCAAAATTTCATGAGTGCAAAATTAATAAAAATCAGTGAATTAACGGCACTTGCTTTAAACTATTGTATGACATGTT
>CAZJOL010000035.1:13174-16754 GCA_964547605.1 uncultured Bacteroidaceae bacterium
TTAATAAAAATCAGTGAATTAACGGCACTTGCTTTAAACTATTGTATGACATGTTGAAAATTGAGCCTTCAGTTGTCAGTAATCAGCGATCAGCTCTCTGTGAAAGTCTCTGGTTAAAGGTTAATGGTTAATGGTTAATGGTGAGTGGCTTGCCGTTCCTACTCGCCCCTCAGATCAAAAATCACAAATCAAATATCTGATTTCTTAAATCAAACATCCTTCTTCCTTCAAATTTCCTTGCCTGCCTGGCTGCAGACAGGTTCAGTGTTCGATATTCTTATTGTCAGTCAATTCAAAAATCAAAAATCAAATATCTGATTTCATAAATCAAACAGCCTTCTGCATTCAAACTTCCTTGCCTGCCTGGCGTCAGACAGGTTCAGAGTTCGATGTTCTACAGTTCTTTCAGCGATTTCTCAAGCATCGCAATGCGCAACAATGCATCCTGTTCTTTTTTGCGCTCGTTTTCAATTACCTGTGCCGGTGCGCCGCTGACGAATTTTTCGTTAGACAGTTTTTTGCGGACTGTTTCCAGAAATCCTTTGGTATAATCAAGTTCTTTCTGCAGTTTTTCCTTTTCTGCTGCGGTATCGAGCTCTGCACTCACAGGGAATGTCAGCTCTTCGGTGCGTACAAGAACCGTAAATGATTTTTCAGGCTTTTCGCCGAGCTTCTCAAAACGGCTCAGGTTGCCAAGTTTCAGTATCACCGGTGCATAATGCTGCATGGTTTCTCCGTGCTGTACCGGGGTATAAAAAACATCGAGCAGCTCTTTCATGCCAAGGCCTTTGTCGTTGCGGTATGCGCGGATGGCCATGATGGTTTCCTGCACCACTTCAAAACCGGCAATCAGCTTTTCATCGTGATTGAAATCAGATGGCATCGGCTGTATCATGATGGATTCCTTTTCGCCGCGCTGCTTCATGGTCTGCCAGATTTCTTCGGTCAGGAAAGGCATGAATGGATGCAGCATGCGCATGAGCTGATCGAAATATTCCATGGTTTCCGCAAAGGTCTTTCCATCGATGGGCTGACCATATGCGGGTTTGATGAGTTCGAGATACCAGGAACAGAAATCGTCCCACACCAGTTTGTAAGCCGACATCAATGCATCGGAGATGCGGAAATCGACAAACTGCTCATCAATCTGCTTCAAAGTCTGACGCAAGCGATGTCCGAACCATTCGGTCGAAAGTGCTGCAGAAGCGGGCTGCGACAAATTTTCATCAACCTGCCAGCCACTGATCAGACGGAAAGCATTCCAGATTTTATTGGCAAAATTTCGTCCCTGCTCGCACAACGAATCGTCGTACAACAAGTCATTGCCGGCCGGCGAGCTGAACATCATTCCCACGCGGACACCATCGGCGCCGAATTTCTGCATCAGCTCAATCGGATCGGGACTATTGCCCAGCGATTTGCTCATCTTGCGTCCCTGCTTGTCGCGCACGATTCCGGTGAAATATACATTGCTGAAAGGAATTTCTTTTCTGTACTCAAGTCCGGCCATGACCATGCGTGCCACCCAGAAAAACATGATTTCGGGTGCCGTGATCAGATCGTTGGTTGGATAGTAGTATTTGATGTCCTTGTTGTCCGGCTCCATGATTCCGTTGAAAACGCTGATGGGCCAGAGCCAGCTGCTGAACCAGGTATCGAGTACATCTTCGTCCTGTTTCAGATCGGATAGTTTCAACGCAGGATTGATCTGATGCGCTTTTTCAAGTGCTTCGTTCTCATTCAGTGCTACCACCACTTTGCCGTCGGGCAGATACCATGCGGGAATGCGCTGTCCCCACCAGAGCTGGCGCGAGATACACCAGTCGCGCACATTTTCCATCCAGTGGCGATAAGTGTTTTTGAACTTGGCCGGATGAAACTGCACCTGATCGTTCATTACCGCATCCAGCGCGGGTTTAGCAATGTCGCTCATTTTCATGAACCATTGTTCGCTGAGCCGCGGCTCGATGGCAACATCGGTGCGTTCGCTGTATCCAACCTTGTTTACGTAGTCTTCAATCTTTTCCACATTGCCTGCTTCTTCGAGCATAGGCATGATCTTCTTGCGGGCTGCAAAGCGGTCTTCGCCGATCAGCAACTGCGCTTTCTCATTCAGTTTTCCATCGGGAGTAAGAATGTCGATCACTTCGAGACCGAATTTCTGTCCGATGGTGTAGTCATTGATATCGTGTGCTGGTGTGATTTTCAGACATCCGGTACCGAATTCCATGTCTACATATTCATCGGTGATCACCGGAATCACGCGGTTGATGAGGGGTACAAGCACTTTCTTTCCGTGCAGATGTTTGAAACGTTCGTCGTTCGGATTCACACAAACCGCAGTATCAGCCAGAATCGTCTCAGGACGTGTGGTGGCAATCACCAGATATTCCTTGCTGTTTTCGAGATAATAGCGCAGATAATACAGCTTTGCGTTCTGTTCCTTGTAAATCACTTCCTCGTCGCTGACCGCTGTGAGCGCGCTCGGATCCCAGTTCACCATGCGGTGACCTTTGTAGATAAGGCCTTTATCGTAGAGATCAACAAAAACCTTGATAACCGAATCGTACAAATTTTTATCCATGGTAAAAGCGGTGCGGTCCCAATCGCAGGAAGCGCCCAGCTTTTTGAGCTGTTCGAGAATAATGCCGCCGTGTTTTTCCTTCCACACCCAGGCGTGTTTCAGAAATTCCTCGCGCGACAGCGATTTTTTATCAATGCCTTCAGCCCTGAGTTTTCCAACCACTTTGGCTTCGGTGGCAATCGATGCGTGATCGGTACCGGGAACCCAACAGGCGTTGAAACCTTTCATACGGGCGCGGCGCACCAGCACATCCTGCAGCGTGTTGTTGAGCATGTGTCCCATGTGGAGCACGCCGGTGACATTGGGCGGGGGGATTACAATGGTGTATGGCTTGCGATCATCAGGAACAGAGCGGAAGAAGCCGTTGTTCATCCAGTAAGCATACCATTTATCCTCGCTTTTGGTCGGGTCGTATTTTGTTGGAATTTCCATGGTTGAAAAATTGAGGTGCAAAAGTACGAAAATACGAGATACGAAATACGAAATCAGAAATACGAAATGATGTGGAAATGTGGGACTTCCCATATGTGGCGCCTGCGGCGTATGTGGGAATAATAGATGATCACTTTTATATTTATACACTTCGACAGGCTCAGTGCAGAGCTTTTATCTTTTGTCTTGAACGGATGTGGAAATGTGCGACTTCGTCGATGTGCAGCTACGCTGATGTGGGAATATGAGTGATGTTTGAATGCGATGATTTGAAAATTTGAAAATTCGGCAATTTGAGAAGCTCATTAGTTTACTTTTGTCTTGTGCCTTTTGTCTTTTATCTTGAATTGATGTGCTAATGCTACGATTTGAAAATTTGGTAATTTATTCACCCATTAAATTATTTTCAAAGGAGTTCATCACTTGAAACGTGACAAGTCGAGCTCACGATTTCATCGTTCGGTTGAAAATTTGAAAATTCGGCAATTTGAAAAGCTCATTCGTTTACATTTGTCTTGTGCCTTTTGTCTTTTATCTTGAATTGATGTGCTAATGCTACGATTT
>CAZJOL010000036.1:0-16737 GCA_964547605.1 uncultured Bacteroidaceae bacterium
ATTGAGCGGAGTCGAAATGTCGATAGCGGGATAAACTCCGTCGAAGCGTCGGCAGTGAAAATCAACAAAAAAAAGTCTGTAGTATAAGATGAGATCCCGGCTCGGAGACCGGGAACTTCGTTAGACTTTTTTTGTTGATTTTCAGAATTTTAAGCATTTGTGTTCATTAGCAGCGGAGTCGAAGGATAGACAGCAGGATAAACTCCGTCGAAGCACGAACAGCGGGGTGAACTCTATCGAAGAGCAAATAGCGATGACCAGACGTCATGGTGAAAAATTTTCTCCACGTCTTTGCAATCTCTGCTAGCAATCGCAATTTTCTCTGCGTCCCTGCGACCTCTGCGCGATGTATCTGAATCATTCTTCATCGCAGGCCTGCCTGACTGCCTGTTGCAGTTAAAATTGCAGACAGGTGAAGGGTGATTCATATCCGTGAAAATTGCAAGACATGCTGAGGTTTTTTTGTTTTTATCTGCGCATATCTGTGGACAAAAAAGTGTATAGGCTTCCAAGGTTTTCGATGAGATCCCGGCACAGTAGCAAAAGCTCAATCGCAGATTGTGACCGGGAACTTAATAGTAAATGATTTTTGTGTCTTTGTGCCTTCGTGGCAAAACACTCTGCGCCCCTGCGACCTCTGCGCGATGCATCTGAATCAGTCTTCATCGCAGATCCGCCAGTGGGCGGACGCGTTTCGGGTGATTCTATTAGTGTTAATCGAAGGGGCATACAGAGTAATAAAAGTGATTTTCGCGTAAATCAGCGTAATTCGCGGAAGAAAGATATTCGTGCCTCAGTGGCAAACATCCATTGGGCGCGCGTCTCCAGACGCGTGACCTAGAGTGTTTTTTGTGTCTTGGTGTCTTCGTGGCAAATCAGAATCCCGAGAAATTGATTCCCAGCAGAAACTCAAAAGTGTTTTCCTGCGTTCGCGGCAGATAGGCGTACCGGAACCCGATATCAAGCGGAATGAAAAATCTGAACACATGCGTATCGCAGGTCCACTCGCAGCCAGCAGAATTCATGATGCCGCGTGTATTCTGAAAATGATATTCTCCGTAATCATAAAACAGATTCAGTTTGAGTCGCTTGAAATAAAGCAACGATCCTATGTTCAGATCGGGATACCACAATGGAAGTTTATAATTCAATCCGATTTTACGGCTCTTTGTTGAATAAATATTTCTGTATCCGCGCGGATTCGAAAAGTCATCAGTGAATGAATAATCTCCCGGATTCTTTTCCATGTAGGCCGCATCAATCCTGAATCCATGATGTTTCGCAAATCCGGGGATGAATATTTTTGCATCTGCATTCAATTGATCTCCAAGATCGATATCACCACCAAACGAGCGCTGGTAGCGGATTGAAAGATCCTCTCCCCAACGCGGCATCAGATCGCGCAAGACAGTTTTTTGTCTGTTCATAAATTCGAATTCTGCAGATGCCGACCTTGTTGTTCCGTGCGGTAAACCGTGAGGCAGAGCCAATGTTGTGTATGGTTGCAGATAATGCGTTTCGAGCCCGGCGCTGAGTTTATATTTCTGGAAAAAGTCGCGGACCGTGGTTTTCAGTGGCAGGCTTACTTTCAGCCCTGCTGTTTTTATGTACCAGGTATAATGATCGTCAAATTCATTAATGTTTCCGATGCCTTCATTAGCTCCCACCGATGCATGAGCAGTGACTTGCGGATACCAGCCGGTGTAGGTCCAGTCAATAAATGTGCGTGCATAATATCGGTCATTGACCATCTCAAACCCGCCTGTGAGAACCGAAGTGGATAAAAGATTCTGTGACGAAAAAGTAATTCCCGGATAAAGAACATATCTGTCGGTATTGAATGAAACCGGCATCCATGAATGCAGATTGAACAGATTCAGTCCACGGTGGTATTTTTTTATTTCATAAGCTGAATCCTTCCAAAGGGTATCTGGCCTGAAAGCAATTTCCTGTGCGACATAGCAGCTGTCAAGATTGATGCATTTAAAACAAACGGATTGCATTTCCTGTGGTTTTATTTCAGCAGTTTTTGCTGTTTTCAAAACAAATCCGTTGTTCTGATACGATGAAAAAACAAAGCGCTCACCGGAAGGGCTGAATGAAATGTTGTATGCACCGAAAGTGTCGAAGGTTATCTGCGAAACCGCACAGGTGGACGGATCCAGATGATATACGTTATCAACTCCGCTGAATGGTGCATTGAAATATATGCCGTCAGTTCTCCACATCGGATTTGAAATATCTGCTGCAGAATGAGCCAGGACGGTTCTCCATTTTTTTGTTTCAAGATCGAGAATTTCAATTCCCTTCAGATCGGGTTTTTGAGTGATACAAACAATCTGTCTGCGGTCTGGCGAAAACTCCGGATTCATAGCAAATGCGCCGGGTTCAAGCGGATATGTGTCGATCACATTTCCATTTGATGCGGCCAGAATTACAATATTACATGAACCATCCGGAAGAAACTCAACTGCTGTAATGCGCTTGCCATCTGCCGAAAGAGCAGGGCAGAAATATTTTGAACGATGAGTTAGCTGTACTGTTTCTCCGGTTGTCAGATCATGTTTCATTATCACTGAGTAGCTGACATGCTCCCAGCGCGGATGCCATTTTTTTTCGGCCCAGACAAAATTATTCTGTGCAAAACTCAGATTGTCGGTGGTCCATGCTCCCGGACTGTTTTTCGAAAGTACCGGAATCACATCAGTGGCAGGCAGTTCTTCTGAAGCATAAAATCCGGCTTTGCAAATGGTCTTTTCTTCTCCGCTGTAGATGTTGATTGTCACAAACCGCGCATAATGATCCATGCCGCTTTTTTCAGCGATGATTGTGGAGTCATTGATGAATTCAGGAAATTTGTAATGTGTCTGAACTTTGCTTTCAGGCAACGGAACCGATGCATATTTTGCAGTGGGATTCGCGGCTGCCTGCATGAGCCATTGGTCTTTCAGATCCTGAAAAAACAGTTGATATAATTGTTTTTTATTGTATCCTGTCTGTTGTTGGAATGAATGCGAAATGGGGCTGATCTGCCACCAGTTGCGTGCGCTGTTGCTGATGGCATTGTCCCAGAGCGAAGGGCCGTAGAATTTCCGGCTTTGGGCAACGTAGTAATATCCGAAAAAATACTGATCAGGTACGAAGTCCTTATATGATCCCAGACTTGCTTTTTCAAAATTATACAGTCCTTCAGTCAGCAGCTGCGCTTTCATTTTCATTTCAAACGATGGAATGCGCCCGCGCCCGCTTTCGCTGAATGCTGTTTCGGTGGTTACAGCGTCGCCTTCCATATACCACATGGGCATAAACAATCCGAGGGTGACGGCGACAGCCTGGTCTCCGACGAGATATCCGAATGCTTTTGTCAGACCCTGGTTGAGCTTGTCCATCTGAACCATATGCCGGTTCTCGTGTATAACGAGCTGCTGGAGCCAGTTGTGCGCATAGTTGTTTTGCGACGGTGTCATAAAATATTCCGTCCGCTCAGGCGTCCAGAGACTGTATGCATTTGCCACCACCGATCCGGTGTGTATCAGTATGGGTATTTTGCGCGACAGATGATTGAGCGATCCTGTAACCGTACCGTAATATTGCTCACACTGATTGGCAAGCGTCTGTGCGCGATTCAGAAATGATTCGGGAAATACGATGTGGAAATGTTTTGTGTCGATGCAGTACCATTTCTGATGAGCCGCATCTTCGCCAAGCATGTAATACTGGGCGCTGACAGCGGATGTCAGAATCAGCAGGAGAAGAAAAACAGCAGATCGTTTTATCATACAAACTTGAGGGGAGAGTAGGCAAATGTAATGAATTTGACGAAATGTCGAGTAGCAAAAACATATGCAGTTTTGTCAAATACGAAAAAATAGATCTAAAAATGTGTATTGAATTGTATTAAATACCTTGGTTGCGCTGCTTTATAGTGTGTAAAAACAAAAAATGAGCTGAAACAATTCTGGAGTTGGATTAAATGAATAGTCTGAAATGTTGTTGTATTTCGGGGGATGGACGCATAATAGAAAAACAGAGTAAAAATCTTCGCTCTCGCTCTGATTCAAGAGCGAGTGTGAGTGTGAGTACGAAGAAAAACAGAGTGAGAATCTTCGCTCTCGCTCTGATTCTCACTCTGTTTCAGGTAGCCCCGACAGGAATCGAACCTGTATCTAAAGTTTAGGAAACTTCCGTTCTATCCATTGAACTACGGAGCCATGGTGCAAAGATACGGAAAATGTGAAACATGAAATGCTTCATTGAGCATATCTGTTTTGCCTGTTACATTTTGATCGGCCACTCACTTTTTTGGATAAATTCCATTGCGAGGATTTGTTTTGTAATATTTGCTTCCAATGATTTTGTACTGGTATTGTTCGTCGAAGACAACTGCCGAAAGTTGCACAAAGACATCGTAATAGACTAAACGCAAACCTCTGAATGTTTCTGTTGTTTTCACTACAGCAAAATCAGAAATTCCCCAGAAAATTTCAGTTTCTTTTTTGTCGTAATTGCTATTGCGATTCAGTTTACTTACTACAGAGTCCATGTCAAAGCTATATAGTTCGGATGCATTAAAATCGTAGAATTCAGCTTTGTTATAATAAGAACCGGGTCCGGGAAAATATTTCAGGTAATTGGTTTCAAACAGCAGCAAAGAATCATTGGTCCTTGCAATCAATTCTCCGTCGGTTTTGAATAAATGCCCTTCTTTTGTGTCGAATAACAGCTCTCCCATCGGACCGAATTCGGAGGTTAGATTGATTTCGAAAATATTGAACTCCTTAAAATACTCGCCGAAGTAGAAGTCATATATTGCTTCATTTACATTTATTTGCCTCATCACATTATTGGATGCTTGTAAATGAATCAGGTACATGGTGCTGTCTAATACATATCCTGAATCTGTTTCCCGTTTTCTGTAATCTATGCGAACGTGGCTACTGAGGTCGTTTTTTAAAATCTGTTGTTGAAAAAAAAGATCCCGTGTGCGTAATGAATACCGATCTTTAATATTATTTTCTTTGTAAAACGAATCAGTGATGGCTTTCAGGTCTTCGTAATAGTCTTGATAGGTTTTTATGATTGTGGTTGTGTTTTTCGCAGATTCAAATTCCTGCGCCGTAATTTCGAATGCTTTTACCGGTCTTGTATATGAATTTTGTGCACCGAAAAATTCACCAATGCCCTCATTTGTTTCTTTCAGATATATCGTATCCCATAACTGTTTATCGGATTGCGCTGCAACATGCAACGTAACAGTCATCAGAAGAAACAATAAATTTATTTGTATGCATCCTGACAAATTCATGGTTTTATTTTTTCAAATGTAATCAATTTATTTTGTGAACTTGATTATTGTTTTGATGCGATATGGCTAAGATTTCAAGAAAATGTATATGAAAATATAAACTACAAAGAAAATATATATTACGTTTTACAACACATACAGTGATATTATGGGATATGTGTCGCTGATGATTTTAAAGATTGAAGCACAAAACAGAAGGCTCTATGGCTTTACGAAATATTGGGTCACATAAAATATTTAATCCCTAAGCGATCAACAATATACACCATTCACCATTCGTTGAGCGTTGTGCATTGAGCGTTGTGCCGCATACTACCTGCCCGGCGTTAATCCCGACAAAGGCAGGACATTGTGCGTTGCGCCTCAGGCGCTGATGTTGTTGAGTATCCCCAGATAATTGGAATATCGTTCTTCATGAATTTTGCCTGCTTCGGCGGCCTCACGCACTGCGCATCCGGGCTCATGCTGATGGGTGCAGTTGGCATAGCGGCAACCTGGAATATACTCCTTGAATTCACGGAACCAGTGGCCGAGTTCCCATGGCTCGAAATCGACCACTCCGAATTCCTTGATGCCGGGAGTATCAATAACCAACGTGTCGCCCGGCAGCATATACATACGTGCAAACGTGGTTGTGTGCGTGCCTTTCAGATGTGCTGCCGAAATATTTCCGATTTTTATTTTCATATCCGGCGCAAGCGCCTTGATGAGCGTAGACTTGCCAACCCCGCTGTGACCGGCCAGCAGTATGGTTTTGCCTGCGATGGCTTTTCTGAACTCTTCAGTATTTGTTCCTTCGGTTGATGAAACCATCATGGTTGAATATCCCGCGCCATGATATATCTCGTTGTAATATTCCACCACACTCATTTCTTCTTTGAACAGATCAAGTTTGTTGAAAACGATCAGTGCAGGAATATTGTAGGCCTCAGCTGTGATGAGAAAACGATCAATAAATCCGGTTGATGTACGTGGCAGAATAGGCGTTGCAATCAATACCGCCAGATCGACATTCGCGGCCAGTATGTGTGTTTGCCGCGACAGATTGGTGGCACGTCGTATAAGCACATTTTTTCTTTCAAGGATTTCGTACACACGGCCGCTTGAATTCTGTTCATCGGCTTCAAACAAGACGCGGTCTCCGACTGCCACCGGATTGGTCGTTTTCATTCCTTTCAGTCGCAGATTGCCTTTGAGCGAACACTTATACATTTTGTTTTTTGTATAAACATCGCACCAGCGGCCGGTAGAGCAGATTACAAGTCCTTCCACGTTATTTTGTTTTTTGTTTTACGTTGTTGTTTTTTCTGACGGCTTCAGATTTTTTCTGCGAAACAATTCTCCATTCGTGAATGTCGGGAAACGCACTGCAATCTGCCTTGATTCTATACACCGACGCGGGATGCAGGCTGGCTGCCAGTCTTCGCGCGTCGGCGTAGTATCCTTCTTTTTGAAGCATGGCTCCGGTAAGCGCCCGTGTGACCGGTTTGTAGGCGAGCGCATAGCCGGCCAGCTGATTTCGGTGGCTTTCGTTCCACGATCTGAAAATCTGTTGCATGTTTTCACAAAAATCAGCTTTCGATTTTTCAGATATGCTGTTGACTGATTCCATGGCATCGAGAAACTGCATTATTTCGTGGTTGTAGCGTGCCGGATCAAGTTTGGCCCGCTTGAACCGAATGGTGATTTTTCCATGTTTCTGCGCGGGCCGCATCTGCGTTATTGATACGTGAAATTCTTTCCGGTTTTTCATCACAGGCAACAATCCCCACTTTTCCCAGATTGATGGTCCGGTTTCGTAGCCGCAGACTTTGTTACGGTAATGACAGATGGCCTGTATGATTTCCTCCGGCTCGACGGCTTTTTTCTGATCAGCGTTTGCCATGAAACGGCCACGGAGTACACGTGTCACTTCCCCTTTTTGCACCAGACGGTTCAGCTCAATCACCATGGCTGTGTGCTTCAGATTGGTCTCGGCGAGATCGCTGTAGCTGAATATTTTTCCGGGTGGAAAACGATAAATGGCCTCTCGCAGAATGTCGGCTTTGGTCATGCAGTTTTTTTTGACAAATATACAGAATATATTAACTACTAAGAAAATATATTTTGTATTATTTCATTTTCTCATTGTGTCTTGCCCTTGCTTTATTTATTCAGCTTCGGATTGTTGCGATGCCTTTCAGCGTCCCTTGCTGCCTTGCGTTCCAGATTTTTCAGCAACGCTTCTTCCAGATTCACCCCGCATTGATTGGCGAGGCAGACAAGCACAAACATCACATCGGCCATTTCCTTTTTCAGGTCTTCCGGATCTTCGCCCTCTTTGTATGATTGTTCGCCATATTGTCTTGACATGTGGCGGGCCAGCTCACCAACTTCTTCCATCAGTATGGCGGTATTGGTAAGCTCGTTGAAATATCGCACCCCGTGCTGCTTTATCCACTCATCCACTTTAAGCTGAAGTTCTTCGATGGTCATGATTCCTTGTTTTTTGAATCCAGAACAATGGTTACAGGCCCGTTGTTGACCAGACTGATTTTCATGTGTGCTCCGAATGAGCCTGTGGACACCGGTTTTTGAATGGTGTTTTCCAGTTTCTGAATGAATTTTTCGACGGCAATTTCAGCTCTCACCGGCTCCATCGCTGCAATGTACGATGGACGATTGCCTTTGCTCGTAGAAGCCAGTAATGTGAACTGACTGATGACCATAATGTCGCCTCCTGCCTGCATTACATCGAGATTCATCAAGCCGTTTTCATCATCAAAAATGCGAAGTCCTGCAATTTTCTTAACCATCCAGTCCATATCCTCATCAGTGTCGTTTTGATGAATACCAAGTAACACAAGAAGTCCATTACTAATAGCGGAAATGATTTCTCCTTCTACAGTGACGCATGCGCCGGTGACGCGCTGAATTACAGATTTCATAATGATTAATGCATTATTTTTTCTTCTTTCTGTTCTTTTTTTCCAGAGCAATTTTTTCTTTTACCGCTTCATATACGCCCATAGAATCGCAGCAGGCACTATCGGGAATCAAAGCGAAGTTGAGATATACGGGATTATGGTCTGAATGTGTAAAACCCATATCAATTGTTTTCACTTCATTCACTTCTATATTGGGCGAGCAGAGGAAATAATCGATAATGGTTGTCGTGGTGGTACCTTTCTGATACGAAATGTTCACATCGCGGTTGGTAGGCGTGTTATGGTCATACACCCATTTCCATCCTTCCGGTAAAAAATCGTTGCTCACCGAAGTGCCTACCATTCTTACTTTATCACCAGTCTTGATTTCGGCAGGATTGAACCCGGGCGGATTCTGATTCCAGTCGCCGCCGGCAATCACGTAGTGTCCGCGGCTGTACAGATCAAGTACAAAGCTGCGCAGGAAAAGCAGCTCTGCAACACGGATGTCGCCTGCATCGCTGTAGGCCGAATTGTGCGTATTGATCACATACAAGTCTTTTTCGCTGTCGATCTCATAGCGCATAATGATGAAACATCTGTCAAGAAAAAACACACTCATCGGCCAGGAATAACTGCCCGGATATGAGATCCTGTGCGCCCATTCAGGAATATAGCGCGAAAAGGTCATCATGCCCGAATACACTTTTGCCATGGGATTGAACAGAGGAAAAGGAACATAAGGCACATCGTAGTTCACTGCTTTTGCCGAGCTGAAATCAGGCAGTGCCTGCATTAGCGAACTGTCCTGATGCGAGTAAAATGTTCGTCGTGCATCGAAATCAACTTCCTGCAGAAGCAGAAAGTCAACGCTGTCCATCGCTGAAACAATGTTGAAAACAGCATTCAGATACGATTTGTACAAATCCTTTTCCGGCCTCATCTTTTTTCCGCCTTCGTAAAAGAAGTCCATTTCCTTGCCCAGCCCGCAATAGCCGATGTTCCATGAAATCATTGAAATATTTTCATCCGGGAACAGCCATGCCTTGCGGCCTTCTGTCACCGCGAGTGTATCAGTCACCGGTGGTGAATAATTACTATTGGAATTAATGGTGATTATTGTTGCAAAATAGCCAATGATCAGCCCTGCAGCAATCAGAGCGATTATCATGGCAATTTTCAGAATCCGGCGGGTTTTTTTCCACATAATTCAGGGAATAATTTTTGTAAAAATACATTTTTTAAAATATTCACGATATTTGTAAAAAATCCCGATGCGATCCGTCCTTGTCACCTTTCTGTGCTTTTTATTTGTCACCTCCTCATTTTATGCGGTATCGCAGAATGACTGGAAAAAGCTGATGCTGCGTGCAACTTTCACAACACCTCAGGGCGTATTGCCTTACAGGATGTATGTTCCGGACTCCATCGGGCCTGACGAAAAACTGCCGCTTGTACTGTTCCTTCATGGGGCAGGGGAGCGGGGTGATGATAACGAAAGCCAGTTGGCAAACGGTGTCCGGCATTTGATGAACGACAGCATCCGGCAACAGTACCGTTGCATTATTCTGGCGCCGCAGTGCCCGCTGAGCGCCCGCTGGGTCGAAGTTGACTGGTCAATGCCTTCACATAAAATGCCTGCGCGGATATCAGTTCCGCTCCATCAGACATTTGCACTCATAGACTCTCTTATAATGGTGTTGCCTGTTGACACCATGCGTATTTATGTAACCGGGCTCTCCATGGGCGGTTTCGGAACATGGGATGCTCTTGCACGCCGACCTGATTTTTTTGCGGCAGCCATGCCTGTATGCGGCGGCGGCGATGAAAGCACCGCCTGCCTGATGGAAAATGTTCCGATAAAAGCTTTTCATGGTAAACTTGATCACCTTGTGATTCCGGCACGGACCACAAATATGGTTAATGCTGTGAATCAGTGTGGTGGGAAGGCCGATTGCATTCTGTTCCCAAAGCTTGGACATCTTTGCTGGGAACAAGTGTATTCAAATGTTGAAAACATACATTGGTTATTTCTTCAGAAACGGCAGAAATAATTATTTTTGCCGCAAAAAGTTTTGAAATTTTTCGATTCACAAAAACCGCCACGCGATTATTTTCAGTATGTCTGGTTATTACTGGGCGTTCTGGTGTTGTTCACTGTTTTGTCTTTCTCAAATGTAAAAATACGCATTGGTTCTTATGAACTGAAAGACTCCGGTATTCGCAAATTCTTTTTGCCCGAAGTGTTGCCGATGGCTCAGGCGGCCGATTCCATTGTGCAGGAGGGTACCGGGGAAAAAGTGGATTCATCGGCGCAGAAGTTTTTACTGATCGGAGATTCCATGCTGGAATTTCTCCGTATCCGGCTCGGAGACTACTGCCGCAAAAACGGTCACACCATGAATGCTGTCATCTGGTACAGCTCATCGTCGCTCTGGTACGGCCAATGCGACACATTGAAAAACTTTATCAACAAGCACAAACCTACCTACGTGCTGCTCGTTCTGGGCGCCAATGAACTTTTCATCAAGGACATTACAACTGAACGTGCGGAATATGTTAGAAACATCATTGCACAGATGGATACGCTGCCTTTTGTATGGGTTGGACCTCCCAACTGGAAAGACGACACCGGCATCAATGATCTGATTTTGCGCTATGCCGGAAAGGACCGTTATTTCCCGTCGAAAAATCTTTCGTATGAACGCACCAAGGATGGAGCGCATCCAAAACGTGAATCCGCCTACAAGTGGATGGATTCGGTGGCGGTATATCTTCAGACCGAAGCCCGTTACAAAATCCTGATGACACCGCCCGACACTTTCCTCAACAAGGTGCCACCTACTGAGATCCTTCAACCCAATCCCCCGTTCTGATGCGCTGGAGTAATATAATTCACGATCTTTTTTCCTACGAAGTGGCCAGTCCGATGCTGTTCAACAGCGGACAGTTTCTTTTCTTTTTCGTATTGTTTCTGATTGCTTACGCATTTCTTTTTAATAACAAACTTTCGCGTACACTCTTTGTCCTCGGCTTTTCTTTTTTCTTCTATTATAAGGCGAGCGGCTGGTATTTAATTGTGCTGCTTGTTACACTCGGAGCTGATTATGCACTGGCGCTTGCCATTCAGAAGGCAAAGCAGCAGAAATACCGTGTTTTCTGGCTGGTTGTATCCTTGTGTACCAGTCTTGGATTGCTTGCGTATTTCAAATACACCAATTTCTTCGCAGAGAACTGCGCGTTTTTATGTGGCTACGCATTTGATCCCTACGATATTTTTCTGCCCATCGGGATTTCTTTCTACACCTTCCAGACATTAAGTTACATCATTGATGTCTATAAGCGTGAGCTGGAGCCAACCCACAACTTTCTGGACTACGCATTCTACATGTGTTTCTTTCCGCATCTTGTGGCTGGACCCATTGTGCGTGCGAAATTTTTTCTGCCTCAGCTGAAAAACAAAATCATTATGAATCCTGCTGAAATTCAGCGTGGGTTTTTTCTGATAATGCAGGGGCTCTTCAAAAAAGCGGTGCTGGCCGATTATGTGGCGCAATACAATGATCTCATTTTTGCCGCTCCGGGCACTTACAGCGGGTTCGAAAACCTGATGGCGATGTATGGCTACACCCTGCAGATTTACTGCGATTTCAGCGGATACAGCGATATGGCCATCGGTATCGGATTACTGATGGGATTCGATCTTGGTATCAACTTCAATAAACCTTATCAGGCCTTGTCGCTGACTGATTTCTGGCGAAGATGGCATATCAGCCTTTCCGCCTGGCTGCGCGACTATCTCTATATTTCGCTGGGTGGAAACCGGAAAGGAAAAGTCAGGCAATATGTCAATCTTTTTATCACCATGCTGCTCGGAGGTCTGTGGCACGGCCCTTCTTGGAAGTTTGTCTTCTGGGGCGGAATGCATGGCCTTGGACTGGCAGTACACAAAGCCTGGAAAAAATACGTGATGCCCGGCGAGATTGAATCAAAATGGGGCTCGAAAGTTTATAATTTCTTTGCCTGGTTCATAACGTTCCATTTTGTCGTGTTCCTTTGGGTGTTTTTCCGTGCCGATGATTTCGGAACGGCGTGGACCATGATTACCCAGATCACATCAGGCATCGATATGGCTTATCTGGAGCCATTCTGGAAAGTCCGGTATCTGTTTGTGATTCTTATGCTTGTGGGATTTGCCATTCACGCAATACCATCACGCTTGTATCCGCAGATGGAAGCTTTGTATGTAAAGAAAGTGCCGTTTGTTTTGAAGGCAATTGCATTCGTACTGCTGATTCAGCTCTGTCTGCAGTTTAAAAGCGAATCGGTGCAGCCGTTCATCTATTTCCAGTTTTAATTACAACCTTTTTTAACTTCTAATAAAAACTTCGGCAAAGTTTAGAACTTTGCCGAAGTTAAGAAGTTAAAAATAAGGTTGTGATTAAAACGTAAACCACTTGTAGTTGTACAAGCCATCCAGCAGTCGTTTTTCTTTTTCTTCCTTGCTGAGGGCTTTGTATGCGGCTTTTTCAGCTTCGAAGGCGGCACGCTCCTCTTCGCGTTTGCGCTCTTCTTCAGCACGGATGACATCCTGTTCTGCTTTGATGATGGCCTGTTCTGCGTCCCATTCTTTTTTGGCGCGGTCAGTCAAAAACGGCTCTGCTACTGCCGGGAATAATTCAAGCAATAATTCATCTTTTTCTGAATTCACCAGATTGCGGTCGCCATATTGCGATAAAACCTTATTGACCTGCGGCTTGTATTTGTCGGTGTTGTACGGAACTTCTTCGCGTGAACCAGTAATTTTTTCGCGGAAATCAGGATCAATGGGCACCGGTGTTTTGCCATAGGAGCCCTTAACGAGATTTACATATTGTGTGTTTACATTGGTGTACCAGGGAAGACCTTTGTTTTCATCGAGAATACAATTTACGGCCTGAACACCAACGATCTGACTGGTTGGTGTAACCAGAGGCACAGAGCCGGCTGCAGTGCGCACGGCGGGAACCGCCATGAGAACACGTGGCAGTAATTCATCCATCTTGACTGCTTTGAGCTGAGCCAGCATATTGGTGTACATGCCGCCAGGGATCTGAGCGTTTTTGACCATTTCATTGGGCGCTGGGAAATTGAAATATGCCTCAATTTCATTACAGGCCTGCAGTACTTCTTCGTAATTTTCTTTTTCAACCGAATTGATGGCGCGGTCGAATACTTTTTCAATCTCAGCCGGCAGCTTGTCTTTGGTGAGATCGAAACTTTTCGGGAACATTTTGTAACTGTCGTATTCGTCCATCTGATGCCTAATTTCTTCAAGCTTGTCGCTGAGTTGTTTCAGCACTTCGATGTTGACATTGGTTTCGTATCCGAGTTTCTGACAGAACAGATGAATGATTTCATACGCAGGGGCAGCGCTGCCTCCGGCGAAAGGCATCATGTTGGTGTCGATGATATCGGCACCGTTCATCATGGCGGTGAGTACTGAAGCCAGCCCGTAGCCCGGGGTTGAGTGGGTATGGAAATCAACCGGAATTTTTACATTGCTTTTCAGCGCGCGGATGATTTTGGCGGCACTCACATGATCGACCAGCCCTGCCATGTCTTTCAGCGTGATCATATCGGCACCCATGGCTTCTATTTCTTTGGCTTTACCAACAAAATAATCCACGGTGAAAACCGGTGGCTTCGGTTTTTCTTTGATCAGTCCGAAAAATTTCTTTTTCAGTTCAAGCTTCGGGTCAACAGTGTAGCTGATGGTGCCATCGGCAATGCCGCCGTATTTTTTAGCAAAACCAACCGAGCTTTTGATATTATCCATGTCGTTCAGCGCATCGAAAACGCGGAGAATGTCAATACCGGTTGACATGGCGTTTTTGATGAATCCTTCAATCACGTGTTCCGGATAGGGATTGTATCCAAATAGATTGCGTCCGCGCGACAGGGCAGTCAGTTTTGATGAAGTTCCGATTGCTTCTTTGATTTTCGCCAGTCGTTCCCATGGATCTTCGTTGAGGTATCTCATAATGCTGTCGGGAACGGCACCACCCCAGACTTCCATGGCATAGAACCGCGCTTCTTTGAACAATGGCAGTACATGATCGACCTGTGCCTGGTTCATGCGGGTTGCAAATAATGACTGCTGGCCGTCGCGCAGCGTGAGATCCCTTATCTTCAATTCTTTCATGGCGTTTTCTTTTAACTGTGTAAAATTACAACTATTTTGAGAGAATAGAGGAATATTTAACCAGTGATATGTATCAGAATATGCTAATAACCGCCTTTTACTTTTGTATTTTTGCATAAAATCTTTCCATTATGAAATCAGACATTCAGATTGCACGCGAAAATCCAATAAAACCGATTGTTGAAATTGCCAAACAATTAGGTATTAATCCCGATGACCTTGATATGTGTGGAAAGCAAAAAGCCAAAATCCCTCTTTCATATATTGATGAAGAGAAGATTAAAAAGTCAAAGCTGATTCTTGTAACAGCCATTACGCCTACTCCTGCCGGAGAAGGAAAAACAACGACATCCATAGGCCTGGCCATGGGATTGAACCGCATAGGCAAGAAGGCAACGGTGGTTCTTCGAGAGCCCTCTCTGGGCCCTGTTTTCGGAGTGAAGGGTGGTGCTGCCGGTGGTGGCTATGCACAGGTGATTCCAATGGAAGATATCAACCTGCATTTTACCGGCGATATGGCTGCTATCGAAAAAGCAAATAATCTGTTGTCTGCATTGATCGACAATAACCTGCAGAATTTAAAAAACAGTCTGAATCTTGATCCACGCACCATCAGCTGGAAGCGTGTCATGGACATGAACGACCGCTCACTGCGCGACATTGTGATTGGTCTGGGTGGAACTGCCAACGGGATTCCGCGCGAAACCGGCTTTAATATTACGGCTGCATCGGAGGTAATGGCGATACTTTGCATGGCTACCGATAAAGACGATCTTGAAAAAAGACTGGGAAATATTTTTATTGGATTTACATTCGATAAAAAACCGGTGTACGCGCGCGACCTGAATGCGCAGGGCGCCATGGCCGTATTGCTGAAAGATGCCATCATGCCCAATCTGGTGCAGACGCTCGATAATACGCCCGCAATCATTCATGGTGGACCATTTGCCAATATTGCGCAGGGAACCAATTCCATTATTGCCACCAAAACCGGATTGTCGCTTTCGGAATATGTGGTCACCGAAGCCGGCTTTGCAAGCGACCTTGGGGCCGAAAAGTTTTTTGACATCAAATGTCAAACGGCAGGATTGATGCCCAATGCTGTTGTAATTGTTGCTACGGTCCGTGCATTGAAATATCATGGCGGCGCAAAAAAGGATCAGTTCGCAAAACCCGATGCGGAGCTGGTTCGAAAAGGATTGCCCAATCTGGAGAAACATGTCGAGAACATGAAAATGTTTGGATTCACTCCTGTTGTGGCCATCAATAAATTCGACACTGACAGTGATGAAGAAATACAGGTGATTGATGATTTTTGTAAATCACAAAAAGTCCCGATGGCTGTAAACGAGTCCTGGACAAAGGGTTCAGAGGGCGCGGTTGAACTTGCGGAAAAAGTTTTATATGAAGCAAAAGCATGCCCGTCTTGTTTCAGACCGCTCTACGACAAGAACTGGGATGTGGAGAAAAAAATCAGCACCATTGCTACAAATATGTATGGTGCAAAGGATGTTGAATATTCGCTGAAAGCCAGAAAGGATCTTGAAAACATAGTTTCTCTCGGACTTGACAAACTGGCTGTATGCATGGCCAAGACGCAGAATTCATTGTCCGATGTTCCTGAATTGCGCGGTCGCCCAAAAGATTTTACAGTGAATATCCGTGAAATCGAAATTTCCTCTGGCGCCGGATTTGTTGTCCCAATCGCAGGAACTATTATGCGCATGCCAGGTCTGCCTGCTGTGCCTTCGGCCGAAAACATCGGCTTTGATGAACATGGAAATGTGACCGGACTCTTTTAAAATACAGAACAATGTGGAAATGTGCGCCTGCGGCGATGTGATGCTTCGCATATGTGAGAATATAAGATGGTCACTTTTGCTATTGTCCATTTATCTTTTGTCTTGAACGAACGTGACAATGTGCGCTTGCCGTGATGTAATGCTTCGTCAATTTGGGAATAAGAGTGAAGATAAAAATACAAGAGAAGGAATACTGAAGCGTTAATGAGATGATTTGATATTAATTTGTTGCATCATCGCCATATCATACCATCGCCAAACAAAACATACGATTGTAAGTGTAGAATTGCTGGTTAAAAAGTTATTTTGTGATTGATTTGTTTGCAGAATCCTGAATTGTCACATTTCATTTCGCAATTCTGATTTCGAGTTTTGTGTTTTTTGCGGCATTTCATATTATCACATCGCCGCAGGCGCACATACGCGAAGCGTCACATTTTCACATTTTTCTGATTTCGTATTTCATTCCGGCTCATGCGCCACGGAAATCATCATATTCTGATACTGACGCAGATGCAGATCGAATGGAAATTGTTTTGA
>CAZJOL010000037.1:0-16179 GCA_964547605.1 uncultured Bacteroidaceae bacterium
CAAATGTCAGGACTTTCAGGATTGTTTACGGTTGTTTTTAAAAACAAATCACCTGAATTCATGAAGAAGCTCTGCGGGTCACTGCAATATTTTCAGATGGCAGTGAGCTGGGGCGGACACGAATCGCTGGTGTTGCCCTATTCATTATGGAAGAGCAGTGAGAATTCCGGAATGGCAAGGTTCAGCATTGGAATGGAAGATTCACAGACCTTGATTTCTGATCTGCAGGACGCGCTGGATTAGTTTAATTGATTTTTTTACGACGGATTCGGATGATTATCAGAAACACAATCCATGCGATGGCAGCTCCAAGTACAGCGAGTGCCATGTCTTTCTGGGCATCCCACATATCGCCCTGTTGTCCATTGTAATTGCTGGCCTGACTTGCCGGGGCAATGAGTGTGAGTAACCATTCGAACAGTTCGTACACGACACTTGTCATGGCAATGAATTCCCATGCGACATAGCGCGCATGAGTGTTTTTATATCCAAACCAGCGATGAAGGATTTCGTATGCAGGAAACCAGATCAGCAGCCCGAATCCAAAATGCACAAGACGATCGTATTGATTTCGCTCCCAGCCAAAAAACGATGAGAGCGTATTTCCCATAAGCCATTTCCACCATTGGTCGTAGGGCACATCCAGATAGGTCCACTTTGCTCCGATGACGTGAAGTAAAATGAACAGAACGATAAAGAGGAAAGACAGATTGCTCAGGTTGTTTCTGATAAGTATATAAATGAGGAATACAGCAGTGAGAATGGTTGCCGAATGATGGAGCATCATCAGTTCAGGGTAGGGCGATCCGAAGCAGAAAGCGATAGATGTGGCAATAAAAAAGAGGAAAAGGAAATATTTCATCCTTTTCCCCGGAAATGATTTGGTCATAATCCTAGTAATTGGAAGCTTTGCGCTCGGCATAATCGATCGGATGATCGCATGCAGGGCAGTTTTTGAGCGCTTTTTTACCTTTATGAACATATCCGCACTTGCGGCAAATCCACTCAACTTCTTCCTCTTCTTCGAAGACTTTTCCGTCAGCAATATTTTTCAAAAGCTTGCGGTAGCGCTTTTCGTGCTGAGCTTCAACCGTTGCAATCATTTTGAAAGCGGTTGCAACTTTTTTAAACCCTTCTTCTTCTGCAATTTTTGCAAACTCAGGATAGAGCTCGGTCCATTCTTCGTTTTCGCCGCCGGCAGCAGCTTCGAGGTTTTCGGCGGTTGTGCCGAGAACTCCGGCAGGATAAGCAGCGGTGATTTCAACCATGCCACCTTCGAGAAACTCGAAAAAGCGCTTGCTGTGCTGATCTTCCTGATTGGCTGTTTCTTCGAATATGGCAGCGATTTGTTGGTATCCCTCCTTGATTGCTATTTTGGCAAACATGCGATAGCGGCGTGCAGCCTGCGATTCACCTGCAAATGCCTTCAGCAGATTCTGTTCTGTTTTTGTTCCTTTTATGCTCATAGATTTGATTTTTAGTATTTCATTACAAAAATATACAAATTACTTAATTATTCAATACTAATATTTGCCGGACAATAAAATTGATGATTTATTGCATTCAGCTTTCAGATGTTTTATATTTGCCATTCAAACAAATCAGTTTTACAAAAGCATTTCACCATGAAGAAAATCTTTTTACTTGTTTTTTTCGCAGGAATGATTTTTTCGGCTCAGGCACAGTATCCTCTTGAGTCGAGCCGTCTGCAGGTCAATCTTGGCACCGGATACACCAATCAGGGCATCCCTGCCTATCTGGGAGCCGATCTTGGCATAGCAGAAAACCTGTCACTCGGGATTGATGGTTCATATCGCTTTTTCAATGAGAATTTCGGAAATGTCATGTATAAGCACAGCATCATCACAGTATTGGGCAACGTGAATTTCCATTTCAATAAAATGTTCAAATTGCGCGATCACACCAGCACCGATTTATATGGCGGATTGAGCGGCGGATATGCCCTGGCCGAATCACCTGCATTGTATGGCGGCAGCGTTGAAACAGGCGCTGTGTTTGGTGCCCAATTCGGATACCGAATGTTTTTCGACGAGAAATTCGGACTCGATCTGCAGCTCAATGCCATGAGCACTTACATGGGAGCCCGAATCGGACTTACAATTCTATTATAGATTAGTCGGACAAATTCCCGGGTTACGCTGATTTTTCTTTTGTCATCCAATGCACGAGCAGGCCGGTCAGGGCGCCCAGAATCAGCGTCATGGCGGCTACCCCTATGAGTGATTCAGGCATACTCCATCCAATAATAAATGCAGAAGGCAGAAGACAAATAAAGGCAATCAAAATTCCCTTTAATGCTGGTTGCATCCTGAATGAAGTGTGTGCTGTGAAAAAGCCCACTGCCAGCCACATTGAGAATGCAGCCAGATTGGCATCCCAGGTGAGTTTCTGAATAATCATAGGAATCAGATCAATGATTCCGGCTGTAAATCCGGCTATTACACCGGCAACAGTTTTGTTTATTTTCATTTTTTCGAAATGTATTATTTCTTCAAAACACTTATTGAAACAACAACCGGATTCAGGCGCTGGGCTTCAGCATCATCCGAATTGAACTCATTGTCGCCCATCAGCATTTCGTAGTCGGGATTGTTGCTGTCATTGGCAATATCGGAAATACCCAGTTGCAGCGAAAGCGGCAATTTTGTCAGTTTTCCGCTGTTGAATTCCGAAATGATTCCGCCATAATCCCAGCCGAAACCAAAGAAAATAAAAGGCAGTTCGTTCATTGTTTCAAGCTCTTTCAGCGTTGTACCGAGCATAATGCCATAGCTGGTTTTCCAATGCGAAAAAGTGATCAGCTTTTCCTGCTTCTCATCGTACATGGCATTTAATGTCACTTTCTGTATGTCTGATTTATTTTTGAGGTTTTTCCATGTTATTTCAACCTGATCGCAGGTACCCTTGTATAGCAGGGTGGCCATTGAAACCGCTCCTTCTGCGCCATACACGGTATCCCAGGTGACATTTTCACGCCCAAATTTTTCAATCAGTTCCGCTTCATTTTTTATGAGCATCAATTTATCAAGCGTATCAGTTGGATTCAGCTGCTGCACAACTTCCGTTTTTTTATCCTTGTTTCCGCAGGCAGCAATAACAAATGCAAGCAAAAGAACTGACAGGTATCTCATTGTTTTTTTTTTGCGAAATTACAAAATGCATTTTTATCAGGCGTTTAATACGTCGTTCAGGAGCAAATGAAATCTGCACAGCAGAATCAATCAGCCATTTAACTGGATTAATTTTGAGAGAATCAGACCCGACCTTCAAAGTTTTTTTGCAGAAGCAACAAAATCGAGAATAAGGTTGATTGAGGTGTCAATGCCGGCTTTGCTTGTGTCAATGCAAAGGTGATAATTACTTACATCCATCCATTCTTTCTTTGTGAATTTCTTGATGTATGCTCCTCTTTTGCGGTCGCTGTCTTCAACCATTTTTTCTGCCGTTTTAATCGATACGGAATAGAGATCCATTATTCGTTTTACTCTGAACTCTTTCTCTCCATGCAGAAAAATCTTAACCAGATTCGGATGGCCCTCAAGTACACAAAATCCGCAACGGCCAATGATTACGGCTGATGTTTCCTTCGCAATCTGCTTGATGATTTCGCACTCTGCCTTGAATAATTCCAGATCGGTGGGAGCAAATTTCTGTACAGGTGGAACGTAGATTTCAGATGCATACCTGCTCGAAAGCTGAATGTAGTCCCACCAGGTCTGCGACTTTTCATCCATGCTTTCCAGATCTTCTTCGGGAACCGACAGGGTTTCAGCGGCCTTACGAATAATCTCGCGGTCGGCATAATGGATTTTGAGTTTTTTGGCCAGTTTCTGACCAATATAAGAACCGCCGCTGCCCATTTGGCGGCTGATGGTTATGATTAACGGATCCGATGTTTTCATGGTTTCCTCCTGTTTTAACTGGTTTCCTGTATTGTTGCAAAGATAATGATAATTATGCGATATACCTAATTTAATATGAGTTAAAATAGTGCTTTAATCATACTAAGTAGGATTGCTAATCTTTGGAGGTCACATTAATTTTGCCATAGCCAGAATGGCGTCAACCGATTTGTCGAGTCCAAGTTTTTCGGTATTGAGAGAGATATCGAAATTTTTTGCATCGTTCCAGTCTGCACCGGTAAATGCGTCTATGTATTTGGCTCTGGTACGGTCACTGTCTTCGATGGCCTGCTGTGCTTCTTTTTCATTCAGGTTGTGCTCGGTCATCACTCTGTCCATGCGGTATTTTTTTGAAGCATACAGAAATACACGCAAAGTGTTTGGTCTGTCTTTTAAAATATGAAATCCACCACGGCCCATAATAACGGCATCGAGATTTTCGGCGAGCTTGTTAATGATGTTAGTTTCCACTTCGTACATTTCAGCATCGGTAGGTGCATATTTGATGTTGATCGGAACATAAAACTCAGGTGCATAGCCCGAACTGAACAACATGGTTTCCCAGAATGGCTGGGTTTTTTCATCCCGCCTTTCAATGTCTTCTTCTTTAACAGCCAGTTTTTCTGCGGCTTTGCGGATTATTTCGTGGTCAGCGTAATGAATATTCAGCTTTTTTGCAAGCTGTTGGCCAATGTAGGCGCCACCAGCGCCAAGCTGCCGGCTGATGGTGATAATCAACGGTTGTGTAGCTTTCATATCAGATCCTCCTGTGGTTTAAATATATTACAAATATAGTGAATTTTATCCGTTAAATGAAATATTAATATCGTTAAAATATCTTTTATGACATATTAAACAAATATCTTTTTCGCATTGTGCATGCCAACAATTTTTTTCGATTGAATTTTTAAATGAGATTACAAAGCGACTGCAAAAAATTCAAATCACTGATTGTCTTCCAGATCGTTGAATCCGTTTTGCTTATCCCGTTTCGATAATCCGAAATTGTAGCGGATGTTGATGCCAAAGCGTCGGCTGTCGCGGTATCGTTCGCCAAATGAGGGCAATGACCCCTGATTGAGCTCAAATGCGGTGTTCATGGTGCCAAGAATGTCGCGTGCATTCAGCGTAATGATCAGTTTCTTGCTGAAAAATGTCTGCGACAATCCAAAATTGAGCGATCCGAAGTTTTGCAGCTCATAAAAACCGCGCGAGCCGTTGACCATCATAAATCCATTCACGGTGAATTTAGTATTCTTTGCCAGCTTGAGTGAATGAAAGGTGAAAAAGCGCCAGCTGCCACGTTCATAGGACAGTGGCTCGCCTTCGTAAAAGCCATCGTAATTGTTAAGATTGTACTGGGCTCCCAGCGCGAAAAAATATTTTCCTCCGGGCGGTATGCCAATCATTCCGCGCATGTATTTTTCAGTATTTTTCCCCAGATTGTCAAATGTCATCACTGCAACTCCGCTCTGAATGGGATCTTTGTAAACCACTTCCGAAAAAATATCCTGAGTATAATTGATTCCGAAAGCCAATATGGGCATATCCTCAAAGCTGATGTTGAACTCGATGTTGTTGGTGAATTGTGGCTTCAGATCAGGATTCCCGGCTTCATATAAATATGGATCCACGTACTCACGCGATGGATTCAGCTGTCCGTATTCGGGTCGGGAAATTGTTCTACGGTAAATGAGATACGTCCTTAGCTTGATCGGAATGATGTTGGGCAGCAGGGTAGGAAGGTCGCGACTGATGTACAGATACGGAAACAAATCAGCGCGGATGACCAGAAAACTGGTGTCGGTTGGTCGTGTCTGCTTTCCGCTCATATACGTGTATTCGAGCCTGCAGCCTGCTTTCAGCACCAATCCGCCCCAGATGGTTTTCGATGCCTGTGTGTAGGCTGCAAAAATGCCTTCGTTGAAATTGTATCTGTTATTGCGACTGGAATCCGCAGTCTGAATAGAATTTGAAAACGTGAAATAGCTTGCATCGCTGGAATATTCCTGCCATGAACCTTTCAGACCTGTTTCGGTTTTAATGCCGTTCTTCAGCTGCCAGGACAGATCGCTCTGCAACTGAACGATCATGCGCTGTTGATCATTGTTCATTAAACCGGACATCAGTGTATCGAACGGAAAAGTGTATTCAGAGCTGTAATGCTGATCGGACTGATTGCGGCTGATATCGAAACCCAGGCGTGTGTCCCAGTTTGAATCAAGTGTGTCGAGTTTATAGCGATAACCGAGGTCCTGCGAAAGGCTGAAACGGTTACCGCTTGTGTTTATTCTGTCTTCGCTTTCGGTCAGATGAAGTCCTGCTGCTTCTGCAAAAAAACTATTGTTTAGGGCATCTGAATTTCTGTTTCCGAAGCTGAAACGTCCGTCATACGAAAACCCGGACAAACTGTCGGGATCCCAGGTTATTCCATATCCAAAAAACAAATCATCCGATGTCTGGCGGGTTTCGGATTGCTGATTGAGTGTTGTGTCTGTGGCTATGGTGCGCACGGTGTGCATTTCATCAAGCCGGTCGTGGCGGTTGAATCCGGCATTGATGTACATGGTGGTTTTCTCGCCGCTGTTGTTGAAACTGAGGCCGGCAGTACGATTTCCGTATTTTCCCTGATTCATGCCGACATTCGCATTTCCGAAGCGACCGATTTTCAAACCCTTTTTCAGAACCACATTGACGATTCCGCCGGAGCTGGCTGCATCGTATTTGGTCGATGGTGTCCGCAGGATTTCAATCCGGTCAATGCTGCCCGGTGGCAGATTGCGCAACAGATTCATCAAATCCTGATTGCTGAGTTTCTGTTCGCGCCCATTGATGTAAATGACAGCCGGTGTTGTTGCCGACAGAAAAATGCCGGCGTCGTAATCGACATAGATGCCGGGCGTGGCTTCAATCACCTCAAGCGTATTGGTGCTGATGCCGATCATGGGCGCCGGATCGACAATCATCTTATCATCTTCCTGACGGATAAAGGGGCGGTCAGCCGAAATGGTGACTTCATTGAGAGACAGTGAATTTTCTTCCAGCGTGAATGTAAAACTCCGGTGCTGCGGGTTCACCGCAATGGTTTTACGGAATGGAGAGTAGCCAATGTAGGTGACAACAACATTGTACATGCCGTCGGGAATGTTTTTCAAAACAGCAACACCATTCACGTCGGCCGCTGCCAGAAAGGTTTTCAAAGAATCTTTTTCTGCGGATAATTTGACGGTGGCACCAATCAATGGCTCTCTGGATTTATTTCGGATCTGAAAAGTGACATCCTGCGACCATGCCGTAGCAAAGCTGGAGACAAGTAGAGAAGAGATTAGCAGGAGTCTGAAGAAAAATAAGTGCATGTAATATCAGTAGAAAAAAGTTTGTAATTATTGGCCGGGACGTAAATCGTGCTGGAGTTCGTACACCAGATTACCGCCAAGATAACCGCAATATCCAATGGCAATCACTGCTGCAATCATTAGAATGATGTAAAAATATTTTAGAATTGCAGGATTTTTTTTCAGATAAATGGATAGAAAACGCACAGCGACAGCAGCACCAAAAATGTAGATGGTAATCCATGCAAACAGCTCGTGCTCGTCCTTTACGTCGCGTCCAACACCATCGTAGCTGCGCGAGTAGTATTCGCCGGTGAACCACGAGAAGAAAACAGCGAGTACCGCCAGAATCATCAGAAACAGACTACTGGTTTTACGCCAGTCTTTTTTTGCCACAAAAATGTAGAAGAAGTCAATAACAAAGCCCACAATAACCAGTGCAACCGAGAAGTGGACAACCATGGGATGAAAAGTGACAGAGTTCATTGGGATTGGATTTGACATAGCAAATGTAGGAGAAAAATCAGGGAGGAGTATTTATATTTTTTCTGTTGAAGATTTGATTATTTCATCAAAAAAGTTCAACGCATAGAGTGGGATATTGACAACTTGGTTTCTGAGGCGGTAATCCGACATGGAGACCCGCGCCGATACTGTCGGGTTGAATTTTTCAATATACACCGGAAGACTTTTTGATTTGAGATTTTCTTCAGCTTTTGCTTCCAAAGGAATAATTTTGTTATAGTGCTGAACAATAAAATCTATTTCTGCTTTTCCTTTGTCCGATGACCAATAATATGCCCTTGAAATACCTGAGCTAAGTAGTTGTTGAATAACAAACTGTTCAGTCAAAGATCCTTTAAATTCACTGAATATGGAGTGGTCGTACATCATATTTTGATATAGAACATCATTCATAGCTGAAAGTAGTCCCACGTCATTAATGAACAGTTTGAATGCATTCATGTCTTCGTATGATTTAAGTGGAACGGCAGGTTTTGAAACACGCCGGGCTTTATGAATCAACCCGGAATCCTCCAGCCACGACAATGCATATTCAAAATCTTTTGCCCGACCACCTTCTTTCAACGCGCTGAAAATTAATTTTTTATTTTCTTTGGCGAGTTGTGCCGGCACTGCATTCCAAAGCATTCTGATTCTGGGAACAACATGTGCTGGTGGGTATTTTGAGAAATCCAACTCATATGTTTTCAGAATATCTTCCTGAATTTTTCTGGCAGAATCAGGGTTTTCATTTTTACTGAAGTCAGCTACAACTTCGGGCATTCCTCCCAGATAATAGTATTGCCGGAGCCGGTTGATGAAGCGATCTTTGTACACATGTATCAGATCCCAGTTCTGCGTCCTCAGTAAAGCAGATAGTGAATCATCACCCATGGCATCCAGGAATTCGATATAGTTCAATGGCATCAGATCGCAGAACTCCACATTCCCGACAGGGAAGGAAATGCTGGAATGCAATGAAACACCAAGCAGAGAGCCGGCTGCAATGATATGATACTGCGGTGCATCTTCATTAAAGTATTTCAACGCAGTCAGCGCTTCAGGAATGGCCTGAATTTCATCCAGAATAATCAGTGTTTCATTGGGCAATACGGGAGTACTGGTTTCAATCTGAATGGCACTGATGATATTATCAATATTGATGTTAGCCAGAAAAAGCGGTTTCAGACTTTGCTTTTTTTCAAAATTGATGTAAGCACAGTGCTTATAATCCGATTTGCCAAAAGACTTCATAAGCCAGGTTTTACCTACTTGCCGGGCTCCCTTAATAATTAATGGCTTGCGCTTCTTTTTATTTTTCCATGCTCGCAGTTCAGACAATTTTTCCCGTTTCATATGTCGGATGTTTTTACAAATATACAAATATTCGTACGAATAAATGCATAATCATACAAAAATACGTACGTAATAATGTTATTTAACACAATTATTCGTACGTAAAATTGTAATATTAAAATCTAATACTTTGATATATAGTCCTGTATGATTTCAGATGGCAGAAAACAAAATTTGTTTAAAATTCCATCCGGTTCATGGTTATCCGAATTTCGATATCAAAATAGGCCTTAAGGCTGAAATGATTTAACCATCTTTATAAAAATGAGATCAAATCATTCACCAATAGCAATACCCCGGATTCTCCAGTTGCCTTTAATCTTTTCAAGATAAATATGAAGTCCTAAAGGTGCATAAAGGAATTTTCCATCAACATAGCCGGACAATTTCCTATTGAGTGTTGAAATCTTAACCCACTCCATTTGATTGAATGATACTGTGGTCACACCTTCAAATAGTGGTTCAATACCGGATTCCTCATAATTTACATCCACAATGTCGTAATTGAGATAACCCACGATAGGCGAGGTCGTGTCTTTTTTTTCATACACCGGAACCTTTTCGGCAATAGTTGCCTGGCTCATAAACATGTCAGAAATTTCCCAGGGAAATACCAAATATGGGATCTGATAAATCTCATGACCATAAAATGGATAATCTTTTTCTTTAGCCAGAAATATTCCACCAAGGTTAAGCGCCCGATTCATTTCAGACCACAATTCATTTGATACAACTCCATTTTTATCCATCCAATATTGTCTGAACGCTGCTGCTGTCTCCGGCATGCCGGTAGCATAGCCCTTAAAAACAGTATCCGAAAAATGATTCATCAAAAATGAAAAATCCTTCGTCCTCGCTGCATGGCTTAAACTGTCAATAAAAAGAAGGAGACTTTGATCTTTATATGCCTCATCAACCGGAAATATTTTTCCAAAGTTGTATTTCGCAATGATGCTATCAGGAAGAGGTCTCATGTCATAGTATGGAATGTGGCCCTTTGCTGCTTCAGGAATACTGATTGGAGGTAGTATAACCATTTCTGTGATAGAAGTTCCTTGTTGTGCAAACCTGTCATTTGACTTATGATTGCACGACGATAATACAAGTATCAGAAATGTTGTGATAAGTGTATAGTGCATTTTACAGAATCATGTTACTTAAGGACGTTTAGAAAGACAATTTCAGATTCGTCCATAGCTGATTGCGCAGCTCGAGCCATTTTGCAGCCGATGAATAGTAAAAGTCGGCGGTATATTGGGTCAGATATTCGCGGCATTTCTGCGTGGGTTTGCCGGCTGCAGCATTGGTCTGATCTTCTTTCAGCAATTCGGCGGCGCGTTTTTCAACATCAGCAAGTTCTGCAAAGGCTTTGTCTTCGTATTGCATCAGAGCAGGCTCTATCAGCTTGCGGCCATCGCCCCAGCGCACTGTTGCCAGACGATTGGCCTGACGAAACTGCCAGTGCGCCGATTGTTCGTTGAATGCAAACTGCCCGGAATAATTGAATGATTGCGGCAAAGAAAGTGTTCCTGCAAATATCGGGATGCGCGGACTCTCGGCCGGATTATCAAACGAAAACCAGCAAACTCCGCCAACCTCGTCGGGGAGCCAGTCGCGGCACTGTCCTACAAAACTATAACCACACCAGGCAACGGCACATGTGCGCTGAAATTTCACTGCGGTGTCGTTCTGATAATTCAGCATGCCCATCATTTCGCGCTTCATCCATGGGTTGGCGTAGGGCGAGGTAATGGTGTCGGTAACAGTTTCCCCGGCTTCGTTTTTATAACTGCTGACCATTTTCAGATTCTGTGTCATGTCCCATTGGGTTCCTTCGAAAGTGGAGCGGAGCAGTGCCATCACATCGCGCACTGAAACTTTGTTGTCGGGTTTTACAGAGAACGGTAGTTCTTCGGCATTGTAGTCAAGATTGAGTGATGGAGCCAGACTGGAAAGAATGAAATATTCGCGGATCTGAAATGGTTTGCTTCCACTGTAGGCTTTCCAGAATTTAAAAGTTTCCTTTCCATCCCAGAATCCCATTTTTTTTGCAACGCTGAAAACGTTGTCCGAAGCCATGAAATAATCTTTGTTTTTCAGATCGATTTCACTGATGCGGCTGATGTTGGCACAAACACCTACATGGTCATCCGGAATTCGTTGTGCAGCCCACACAGCGCCAATCTTATCAGGGCCTTCGCCGAAGATTTCAAGCACCCAGACTTCTTTTGGATCAGCAATGGTGATGCACTCGCCGCCATCTGCATATCCGTGTTCTTTCACCAGTTCGCCAATGAGATTTATCGCATCACGAGCGGTGCTGCAGCGTTGAAGTACGATTGCTTCCAGATTCTCAATCAGAAAAAGTCCTTTGTTGTTCACAAGCTCCTTGCGTCCTGATATGGTGCTTTCGCCAATGATGAGCTGCTTTTCGTTCATGCATGGATAGGCCACATTCAGGTAAGCAAATGTTTCCTTTGCCTGTTTGATTTTCCCTTTGGTTTCAACACCGCGTGTATCCCATGGAGTCTCGGTCATCATGGTGCCCCACTGAATGTCCATCATGGTTTTGTCGTCGTATTTGGCGGCCGGAACAATATTCAGCCATGAACGGTAGCGCCCATCGCAGGTGTGGCTGGTAATCACGGAGCCGTCGGTGGTCGCTTTTTTGCCGGCCATAATGCTGGTGCAGCTTTCGCTGAGTGGATATTCATCGGTTTGTGAAAACAGTGATGTATAAAGGGCTGCAAGAATAATGAACAACAAGACTTTCATAATTTCATTTTTTGTCAGGCCGCAAAACTAATGATTTTAATTCAGTGTTTATATCATTATTCTATCTTTGCACCATGGCACTAACAAAAAGTCGTAACCGCTGGAAATGGGCTCGCTGGCCCCGGATCATTCTGTCAAAATCAATTCTCCGTTTGTTCGGATGGTCTTACAAATATGCGGTATCAAAAGATATCACCAAAGCAGTCATGGTGGTAGCTCCGCACACGTCGAACTGGGATTTCATTCTGGGCCGTTTGTGCTACAATGCGCTCGATATCCGTGTACGTTTCATGATCAAAAAAGAGTCTTTTGTTTTTCCGCTCAATCTCCTGATCCGCGCCTGGGGCGGCATTCCGGTGGACCGTAAAAATCCGGGCAACATTGCCGAACAAATGGCGGCACAGTTTGCAAAATACGATGAGCTTGTAGTAGGCATTACGCCTGAAGGCACACGTAAACCAAATCCGCACTGGAAAAAAGGATTTTACCGTATTGCCATGCAGGCTAAAGTGCCCATGATTCTTACCTATCTCGACTATAAAAAGAAATTCGGTTTTGTTGGTAAAAGCATGATTGCAAGCGGTGATTACGCTGCTGATATGAAAATCATGTCGGAGTTTTTCGCCGAATGTACTGCCTGCCATCCCGAAAACTATGTGACACCGCAGTTTTAGCAGCAGTCAGCAATCAGTTGTCAGCAATCAGCAATCAGTTGTCAGTTGGTCTATCTGACTTTTAAAGGTCACTTCGAAATTTACGAAGATTGAGAGGCGTAAGTCATAAGGCGTAAGTCATAAGGCGTAAGTCATAAGGCGTAAGCAGACCAGCCGCCGGCATTGTGCATTGAGCGTTGTGCGTTGTGCTCCGCATGCCGCATGCCGCATGCCGCACACATTAACGTCGCCTTTTTACTTTACAAACTTTACAAACTTGATGACTTCAATGTCGTTGTGCGTAGCGCAAAAAAAGGCCGCCCGCAATTTGCGAACAGCCTTTTCAGAAGAATTAAACTTGTTTAGTTCATAGCAACAACCTGTGTTTCTGAGCCGTTGCTGATGCTTAATTCTTTTGCATCGTTGTTGAAACGGAATTCATTTCTCATTTCATATCCGTTTGCAGTCAGCTCTTCGACACTGAAATAATTCTGTTGGGCAGTCATACGGAACTGATGTCCGTCAACAGTCGCATACTGTACTTCGGTTTCGCCCGGAGCCATGGCAACAGGATTGCTGCCGGTCCAGAATTCAATGGTGTTGAAAATCAGGACATCAAGTACACCGGCCACTTCGTACACCGGAATAACGCAAAAAGCCCAGAATACGAGCTGGTTGACAAATTTTCCGCCAACGCCTTGATTGAAATCATACACTTTTCGGGTTAAACCGAATTCACCGAAACAACCAGTCTGCGAAATCATCACGCCGGTCAATGCAAGAGCAAGAAATAGTTTTTTCATAAGATTTGTGTTTTAAAGGTTTTGCAATATGTTTAGAATGAGATTCCAGAATCGTTCAACCGTAGGAATGAGCAGCTTTTCATCGGGGCTGTGAACGCCACGAAGTGTCGGTCCGAAAGACACCATGTCCATTCCCTGAATTTTTTCGCTGAACAATCCACACTCGAGGCCCGCATGAATAGCGCGGACCACGGGTTTGTAACCAAATTGTTTTTCAAACTGCTCAACAGTAATTTTCAGAATGGCGCTGTTTGGATCCGGTGTCCAGCCCGGATATCCGTCACCGTGTTTGTATTCAAAACCTGCAAGGCGGAATGAAGCTGCAACGGCATTGCAGATGTTTTGTTTGGCCGATGACACAGAACTGCGCTGGCTGGTGGAAATAGTAATAGTATTGTTGCTCATTTTCACCGATGCCAGATTGGTCGATGTCTCCACAAAACCTTCAATATCCTGCGCCCAGGCAATAACACCGTGTGGCATGGTGTAAATGAGATCGATGAGTTTATTGGCGGTTTTGCTGTCTATTACCTGTCCGGGGTTGTCCGTCTTTTTTATTTCAATGCGTACAAGCGGGTCAGTGACTTTATATTCAGCTTTAACTATTTTATCAAGGTTTTCAATGTATGAAAACACCTCTTTTTCTTTTCCGGCGGGAATGAGAACAACAGCAACGGCATCGCGTGCAATGGCATTGCGCAGATTGCCGCCATCGAACGATACCAGACGGGCTGCCGGATAATCATTGCTGATTTCCCAAAGTGCGCGCCCCAGAATTTTGTTTGCATTACCCAGTCCACGGTGAATGTCATCGCCTGAGTGTCCGCCTTTGAGGCCGCCGACAGTAATCTCAACAGCACTCATTCCTTCGGGAGCCGGTTCAGATGTGTAATAGCGTGTTCCGACAGTATCTTTTCCGCCGGCGCAGCCAATGAAAATCTCTCCTTCGTCTTCGCTGTCAAGGTTAAGCAGGATGCGGCTTTTCAGCATTTCCGGCTTCAATGCAAATGCACCGGTAAGTCCGGTTTCTTCGTCTACTGTAAACAGACATTCAATGGGTCCGTGTTCAATATCTGTGGCATCGAGCAATGCAAGCTGAGCGGCAACACCTATGCCGTCATCGGCTCCCAGCGTGGTTCCTGTGGCTTTCACCCATTCTCCGTCAATGCGTGGAATAATAGGATCTGTATCGAAATTGATATTGCTGCCGGCTTCTTTCTCACATACCATATCAATATGGCTCTGCAGCGCAACCCATGGTTTATCCTCATATCCCGGAGTGGCCGGCTTGCGGATGACCACGTTGCCGACTTCATCAGTCAAAGTTTCCAGATTATGATGCTTGCCAAAATTAATCAGGTACTTCACCATTTTTTCTTCCTTCTTCGAAGGATGAGGAATTTCGCATATTTCAGCAAAGTATTGCCAGACTTTTTCCGGCTTCAGGTTTTGAAAAACGTTTTCCATGTCTGTTATTCAATTATTATTTTGAGTCCCAAATATACATCATTTTAACCGGAGGAAAACAATAGTGACGGTTAATTTTTTACTTTTGTCTGTTAATCAGCCACAATGACATCTTATATTAACAGGGGTGACCGCCCCACACGTTTCGGATTCGGCGAAGGAGTGCGCGATGCAGCGCGCTGCAATCCATCCGTGGTGGGTCTGGGCGCCGATATCACCAGTTCGGTGAGCATGAATTTTTTCGCAGATGAATTTCCCTATCGTTTTTATTCGCTGGGGATTGCTGAACAGAATTGTATGGCTGTCGCCTCTGGTTTTGCTCTTACTGGTCTGACACCGGTTTTCAGCACATATGCCGTTTTTGCAACCTTGCGTGCTGCCGATCAGATCCGCGTTTCGGTGTGCTACAACAATCTGCATGTGGTCATAGGTGGAGCTCACGCCGGAATTTCCGTTGGCCCCGATGGCGCTACACATCAGGCATTGGAAGATATTGCCGTGATGCGCGTGCTGCCCGATATGACCGTCATTTCACCATGCGATGCCACGCAGGCCCGGCTGGCAACCCTATACGCCATTAATGAACTTTCCGGACCTGTTTATATCCGCTTCGGTCGTGAGGCTGTGCCCGATTTCACTTCTGAAGCCGATGGCTTTGAATTCGGGAAAGGGCAGCAGATGCGCGATGGAAATGACCTGACCATTTTTGCAACCGGACATATGGTATGGAACGCGCTTCAGGCCGCTGCACAACTGGCTTTGCAGAACATCAATGCCAGAGTTATAAACATTCATACGATTAAACCAATCGACAGAGAGATCATCGTAAAAGCGGCGCGCGAGACCGGTGCTGTTGTCACAGCCGAAGAGCATCAGATTGCAGGCGGCTTTGGCTCTGCAATTGCGGAGGTACTGGCCGAAGAATGTCCGGTGCCGGTTGAATTTGTTGGTGTGAACGACAGCTTTGGTGAGTCGGGTCATCCCGAAGAACTGATGCAGAAATACGGATTATCAGCCGAAAACATTGTGGCAAAATCATTGAAAGTGCTCGCGCGAAAATGAAAAAAAAGAAATATATACTTGTTGCTTTGCCGGTGCTATTCATTATAGCAGCCATTGTATTTTCAAGCTACTGTGCAAATAAAACCTCAGAACAGATTACAACGGTAAGTGATTCAATTCCAAAAAATATTTTGCTGGGTAAATACAATCCTGCGCAGGAAGCAGGTTATTCGCTGATCAGTAGCAAATATACATTAAAGACCGGCATTTATCTGCGCACCGAAGTGTACAATGCTTTTATTGCCATGCGCGACAGTGCGCTGAAAGATGGCGTTACACTGAGCATTGTGTCGGCCACGCG
>CAZJOL010000038.1:0-16132 GCA_964547605.1 uncultured Bacteroidaceae bacterium
AGGTCAAGGTTGAGATCGAGGCATCACGTAAAACAGCTTGTCACAGCTTGCCGGGTTTCACGCGGTTTCACGTGATGACAAGTCGAGGCAGGCAGGAGATGCACTGTCACGGATGACATAACCGCGCCAGTGCGAGCATTGTGCTTGGAGTTTATCACGACGAACGCGGAACATTGTGCAGTGGACCGCATGCCGCACTTGTCACGTTTTACGTGATGCCGCATGCCGCATGCGTTGTGCATTATATTTCTTTGGGACAGCACAAAAAATATTTCACCACGGTTTTTGAAATCACGCCCTGGCTCAATTGATCAGATGCTTCGGCCACATCCTTGCGAGAGCCGTCTTTGTTCGCTATCCAGATTTTATCAATGCCCGGAGCATATGCGTTGTTTTCGATTTCACCATAGCTGAGAAAACAGGCCGCATCTTCTCTTGAAATATTATAAGCCGCTGAGATTTTTTTCAGCAAATCGTCCTCGTTTTTCTTGCTGATGGGCTTTGAATCGATGACAACACGGAATAATCTCCTGTTCAGCAGATTTGCCGACAAACGGCTCAGCACCGGATCGCTGTGATGCTGCCAGACCTTGAGGGATGACAAAATATCACTGTCATCGATATCAATAAAATTCTCAAGCGTAGATGCATTGAGGTTTGTCCGGTTGTTGTTTTTTTCAAGAAAAAAAGCGAGTGCGGGCGGTGCGAAAATTTTATCGCCGCTCAGCGCCAGTTCATGCGCGCGCTTCAGAACACCGATGAGCATTTGTTCAGCGGCAACCACTGTTTTATGAAAATACACCTGCCAGTACATGAGCCGGCGCGCAATGATGAAACGTTCAACCGAATAAATTCCTTTTTCTTCAACCGCCAGATCATCATTGGCGATGGTCATCATTTTCAGAATGCGCTCCGTGCCGATCACACCTTCGGAAACACCTGTAAAAAAGCTGTCCCGGGAGAGATAATCAAGCCGGTCAACATCAAGCTGACTCGACACCAGCTGATGAAGAAACTTTTTTCTGTAAGTGCCTTTAAAAATCCGGATGGCCATTTTGAGTTGGCCGTTCATTTCCTCATCGAGTTTTTCCATCAGACGAAGAGAAATATCCTCATGCGAAACATTGTGAATAAGCGAGTTTTCGAGTGCATGCGAAAAGGGGCCATGACCAACATCGTGCAGCAAAATGGCAGCCAGCGCAGCCTGCTTCTCTTCGGGCTTTATTTCAAATCCTTTCTGCTTCAGAATTTCAGTAGCTTCATCCATCAGGTGCATGGCGCCAATGGCGTGATTGAAGCGGGTGTGCAGTGCGCCCGGATAAACCAGATAGGTGAGTCCCAGTTGCCTGATGCGCGTCAGCCGCTGAAAGCAGGGATGATTCATAAGCCCGAAAATTAATTCATCGGGGATTGTAATAAATCCATGCACCGGGTCGTTGAGTATCTTGCGTTTGTTTACAGCCATTGTGTTAAGGATTCAATGATTTCTGTATTTTTTTTGTATCTTTGAAAATGATTTTGCTTGTGGACAAACCACCCTGTCAAAAACAGACAAAAGTAATGAATAACCAGAAAAGAAAAGAAACATGAGTGTAAAAAGCAAAATCCTCTGGGTTGATGACGAAATCGAAATACTGAAGCCGCATATTCTCTTTCTTGAACAGAAGGGATACGAACTTTCACCTGTTTCAAATGGCAATGATGCCCTTGACCTTATCAAGACCGAAGATTTCGATATTATTTTTCTTGACGAGAATATGCCTGGCCTGAGCGGCCTTGAAACGCTGACACATATAAAAAATCTCAAGCCCAATATTCCGGTGGTTATGATTACCAAAAGTGAAGAAGAGGCCATCATGGAAGAGGCCATTGGGAGCAAAATTGCAGATTATCTTATCAAACCGGTCAATCCGAATCAGATACTTTTGTCGCTGAAAAAAAATCTCGAAGACCGCAGACTGAGACAGGAAAAAACCACCGGTTCGTATCAGCGCGAGTTTACAAAACTGGGTATGGAGATCTCGCCCAACCTGACATTTGATGAGTGGTCGGCACTGTACCGGAAACTCATTTACTGGGAGCTGGAATTGCAGGAATCGGGGGATGAAAGCATGCTTCAGATTCTCAGAACTCAGAAAGAAGAAGCCAACAAGGTTTTTTCAAAAGCATTCATCCGGAACTACCGCGACTGGCTGAACGACAAAAACGATCCGCCACTGCTTTCGCACAATGTGATGCAAAAGTCAGTATTTCCGCTGCTTGGGAAAAACGAAAAAGTCCTGGTGGTGGTTATCGACAACCTGCGCTTCGATCAGTGGAAAGCCATACAGCCGGCCATAGAAGAGCATTTCAGAGTAGTGAGCGATAAAATGTATTGCAGCATTTTGCCCACGGCAACACAATACGCAAGAAACTCTCTGTTTTCAGGTCTGATGCCCACTGAAATCCAGAAGAAATTTCCTAAACTCTGGATTGAAGATGATGATGATGAAAACTCAAAAAATCAGTTTGAGCCGGAATTGTTTGCAGAGTTGCTCAAACGGCTCGGACTGAATATCAAGCACAATTTCACAAAAATCCTGAACCTCCGCGCAGGCCGGAAATATGTTGACACATTCAGCAACATTGCATCAAATCAGCTGAACGTGCTGATCTACAATTTCGTTGACATGCTCTCACATTCCAAAACAAATATGGAGATCATCAAGGAGCTTGCAAACGACGAAGCCGCTTACCGCTCAATCACCAGCAGCTGGTTCGATCACAGTCCGCTGGCAGAGGTTTTTGATCTTGCAGCCAGAAACAATTTCAAAATTGTTCTTACAACTGATCACGGCAGCATTCGCGTGAAAAATCCGATGAAAATTTTCGGCGATCGTGAGACCAATGCCAACATACGTTTCAAATACGGAAGGAATCTGAATTCCGATGGAAAAAATGTTTTTGAGGTTAAAAATCCGGCCGATCTTTTTCTGCCCCGCCCGAATGTAAGTACCTCCTACATGTTCTGCATTTCAGCCGACTATTTTGTTTATCCGAACAACTACAACTACTATGTGAATTTCTTTGCCGATACATTTCAGCATGGAGGTATTTCGCTCGAAGAAAATCTGATTCCACTCATCACTCTTGCACCAAAATAGGAAATGAAGAAAATATTCAGCCGCGTTTCTTTGATGGATATGCCGCTCGTTGCGGGTTATCTGGCTTCGCTTGCTGAAAACCACAAAGTATTTGCATTTTACGGTCCGATGGGTTCAGGAAAAACTACGCTCATTGGAAAAATTGTTTGCTCATTGCTTGGACGTGAGCTGGATGTAACAAGTCCCACCTTTGCGCTGGTTAATGTATATGAAGCAAAAAAACCGGTTTATCATTTCGACTGCTACCGGATTGAAAAGCCGGAGGAAGTGCTGAATGCGGGTCTCGAAGAAATGCTGTACAGCAATGCTGTATGTCTGGTTGAATGGCCGGAAAAAATCGAATCCGTGCTTCCGCAAAACATAATCACTGTAACGCTATCAACACCTGATGACGAATCTTACCGTTACATCGAAATAAATATTCCTGATCATGACTGAAAACAGCAATCTTAATCTGGGTCCCGCAGGACAACTGATGCCGGCTGAAGAGCGGCTGGAAATCAAAAGAAAAAAGAGCAGCATGAAAATCGGCGTGCCGCTCGAAATCGCATTTCAGGAAAACCGCGTTTCACTGGCTCCCGACAGCGTTGGGCTGATTGTTTCAAATGGCCATGAAGTTTTCGTTCAGCGTGGCGCGGGCCGCAATGCACATTTCAGCGATGAAGAATACGCCGAAGCCGGTGCAATACTGACTGATTCGGCAGCAGAAATATACCAGTGCAATCTGATTCTGAAAGTGGCTCCCATGCTGCCAAGCGAGATTGATTTACTGCAGAGCAGACAAACTGTTGTTTCGGCGCTGCACTTCACCATGCAGTCGGCCGAATATTTTAAAAAACTGATGCAGCACAAAACAACCGCAGTTGCATTTGAGTTTATCCAGGATCAGAGCAATATTTTTCCGGTGCTGAAAGCCATGAGCGAAATTTCGGGATATGCTGCCATTCAGATTGCAGCGGAATATCTCAGTAAAAACGATATCGGAAAAGGGAAACTGCTTGGCGGTATTCCGGGCATTGCGCCTGTCGAAGTAGTGATTCTTGGCGCCGGTACAGTAGGTACTTTTGCTGCAAGGGCAGCTCTGGGCTTCGGAGCAGACGTAAAAGTGTTCGACAATCACATTTATAAGCTCCGGGCCCTGCAGCAAAATCTTGGTTCGCAGATTTTCACTTCCATCATTCACCCGAAAGTGCTTTCGAAATCATTGAAAAATGCCGACATTGTCATCGGCGCACTGCATTCAATCCGCAATAAGCCCATGGTGGTGGTCACCGAAAACATGGTGGCTGATATGAAGCCCGGGTCAGTGATTGTTGATGTCAGTATCGATCAGGGTGGATGCATTGAAACATCTGCCGTAACAACGCACAGGGATCCTGTTTTTATCAAACACGATGTGATTCATTATTGTGTACCCAACATTCCATCGAGGGTTCCGCAAACGGCATCGTACGGACTCAGCAATTTCTTTACCCCGGTTATTATGGAAATGGGCGAGGAAGGCGGAATCGATGCCTTTCTTAAAAACAATCCTCCTCTCCGCAAGGGGATCTATATGTTCAACGGCATTCTGACCAATCATATGATTGGACAAAGCTTTGGATTACCAAGCAAGGAACTGGATTTATTACTGGCCAGTTTTCAGCTCTGAATCTAAAAACTCTTTTGTACAATTTCTGTAATATTATCTGATTTTCCCATGGTGTAAAAATGAATGCTGGGCACGCCAGCTGATTTGAGTTCACGCACCTGCTGAATGGCCCATTCAATACCTATCCTGCGCACTGCCTGATTGTCCTTCGCTGCAACTACCTGCTTTGCCAGTGCATCTGGAATATCGACATGAAATGTATCCGGCAGAATATGCAGGTGATTTTTCACCGAAACGGGTTTCAGCCCAGGTACGATGGGCACACTGATTCCCGCTTCGCGACAGCGTTTTACAAAATCAAAATAGCGGCTGTTATCAAAAAACATTTGAGTCACAATATACTCCGCTCCGTTGTCAACTTTCTCCTTCAGATGCTTAAGATCAAACTGTAGATTAGGCGCCTCGGCATGTTTCTCCGGATAACCGGCAACTCCTACTGAAAAACTTGTCGGAGTCTGATATTCCATATCTTCGTCAAGGTATCTGCCCGAATTCATTTTCATCACCTGTTGCAAAAGGCCGCTTGCATGCTCGTGTCCATCAGGCTCTGAGGTAAACCGGCGGTTGGTCTTGTCAGCATCGCCACGCAGTACCAGCAGATTGTTTACACCAAGAAAATGCAAATCGATAAGTGCGTTTTCCGTTTCCTCGCGGTTGAATCCGGCACAGATCATATGAGGCACAACCTCCACTTTGTATTTGTGCATAATGGCAGCAGTGATGCCAACTGTTCCCGGTCGCTTGCGCACACGGCGTGGCTCGAGCAGTCCATCCGGACGCTGCTTGTAAACCAGCTCTTCACGATGATAAGTAACATTGATGTACGATGGCTTGAATTCCATCAGCGGATCTATGGTGTCGTAAATGGCACTGATGTGATCGCCCTTGAGCGGCGGTAACAGCTCGAAAGAGAAAAGTGTAGTTTTAGTTTCACGAAGCAAAGAAGCGACAATCATAATTCAATTATTTATAATTCAAATGGGTGGAAAGGTACATTTCAATCAGCAAAGTGTTCAGCTGTTTTCTCCTGGAATAATCTTCTGCCTGATCGCGACCAATGCGACCAACGCTTATGTATTCCGCCTGCGGATGTGGAAAATAATACCCGCAAATGCCCGATGCAGGAACCATCATGAAACTCTCATTCAGATGAGTATCAAGCATTTTGTCTGCTTTAAGCACTTCAAATATTTTCTTTTTTTCACTATGATCGGGACATGCCGGATAACCTGGCGCAGGGCGGATTCCAACAGTTTCATCCTGCGAATAATATTCACTGAAACGCTTGTGTATAAACACGGTCATTGCTTCAGCAAATCGGTTGCACAGAATACTCAGCATCAACGAATGATAATCATCCGACAACCCTGCTTTAATCAAATCCTCATTTGAAGCGGAAATGCGTGCAGTGGTCACAAACAGCCCGATATGATCGGCTGTCTGATTTTTCTCAGTGGCAACAAAATCAGCGAGACAAGGATTATTAGTCCGTTCTGCTTCCTGATTCCGGAGAAAACAAAGACGGATTTCATCAGATTTCGTTTTCAGAATTACATCTTCATTATTCGAACAGGCAGGAAATAAGCCATATGCAGCCTGCGCGACAATGATTTTTCCTGAAAATATTTTAGACAATACGATTTCTGTCTCATTCAAGAGTTTCCTTGCTTCTGCTCCTGATGAGGAATCGCTTAGTAAATCCGGATAGGTTCCCTTGAATTTCCACTCATGAAAATACGCGTTCCAGTCAATTAAGCCTGTCAGTTCCTGCAAATCCTGATTCGTGATGTAATGAACTTCACCACCTGATTGAATTTGTTTCAAAAATGAAAAATCAATCTCCGGCTTCCGTTTGCGTGCTTCAGACAGAGAAAGGTAACCGCGTTCGGATTTTCTCGTCAGATGCCGCTCTGAAAGCTGATTCTGACGTTGTCTGATTTCTGCTTCTGCATTAGCTTTCGTATCATCATTGAGGAGAGACGCAACGACAGTTCCTGCAAGTGAAGCATCGCGGATGTGAACAACAGGACCGTTGTAAACAGTAGCAATGCGCACAGCTGTGTGCAGTTCCGACGTAGTGGCTCCGCCTATCAGCAACGGAATTTTCAGACCAACGCGCTCCATTTCCGATGCCACCTGCACCATTTCTTCAAGCGAAGGAGTAATCAATCCGCTGAGACCAACAGCATCAGCATTCTTATCAAGAGCCGTTTTCACAATGGTTTCAGCCGGCACCATCACACCCAGATCAATAACTTCAAAATTGTTGCAGGCCAGCACCACCGAAGCAATGTTTTTTCCGATATCATGCACATCACCCTTCACTGTTGCCATCACAACACGTCCGGCCTTATACTCTGCTCCAGACGATACACCCCCTGCCGGATTCAGATATTCCACCGCCTGCTTCATCACACGCGCACTGCGCACAACCTGAGGTAAAAACATTTTCCCGCTGCCAAATAATTCTCCAACCTGTTTCATTCCATCCATCAGTGGGCCTTCGATAATACCAAGTGACTGACCGGATTTTTTTATTGCCTCATCCAGGTCAGCATGCAGAAAATTGGTCACCCCATGAACCACCGAATATTGCAGCCTTTGCGTAACATAGTCATCTCGCCAGGCTTCCTGAGCGATTTCCTTTTTATTGTCCTGAGTAATAGATGCAGCAAATGCAATCAGCTTGTCGGCTGCATCCGGTGTTCGGTTCAGAACCGTATCTTCAAGCAGGTTACGGAGAACCGGTTCAATATCATTATACAAAGGCAGCTTGCCGGCATTGACGATTCCCATATCTAAACCCGCTCTGATTGCATGATACAGAAATACTGAATGCATGGCTTCCCTAAGCGGATCATTTCCTCTGAAAGAAAAAGAAAGGTTACTGATTCCGCCGCTGGTCTTTGCATAGGGCAGATTATTTTTTACCCACTCCACTGCACGGATAAAGTTCAATGCGTAGTTGTTATGCTCTTCCATACCGGTGGCAATGGTGAGAACATTCAGATCCAGAATGATGTCCTGTGGCGGAAATCCAGCAAGTGTCAGCAGATTGTATGCACGCCCGGCAACACGGCATTTGTGTTCAAAAGTCACGGCCTGGCCTTCTTCGTCAAAAGCCATAACGACTACCGCTGCACCAAACCGGCGAATGATTGCCGCTCTTTGCAAAAAAGATTTTTCACCATCTTTCAGACTGATTGAATTTACAACGGCTTTCCCCTGCAGGCATTTCAATCCAGCTTCGATCACATTCCACCGCGAAGAATCAATCATAACCGGAACCCGCGCCACATCTGGATCCGAAGAGATGTAATCCAGAAATACTGTCATTTCTTTTTCCGCATCAAGCATCGCATCATCAAGATTCACATCGATGATCTGAGCTCCGTTTTCAACCTGTTCACGAGCAACAGACAATGCTTCCTCATATTTTTTCTCTCGGATCAGTCGTGCAAATTTTTTCGATCCGGCCACATTCGTTCGTTCGCCGATATTGATGAAGTTGGCTTCAGACCTGATAAACAAAGCATCAAGACCGGAAACAACTGTTTCAATTTTTTGTTCAGATGCTCTCCTGGGCTTAATATTCCTTACCACCTCAGCAATAGCCCGTATGTGATCAGGCGTAGTGCCACAGCAGCCACCAACAATATTTACAAAACCGTTTTCTGCAAAATCCCTGATGCGGTCTGCCATCAGTACAGGTGTTTCATTATAGCAACCCAGATGATCCGGAAGTCCGGCGTTTGGGTAAGCACTCACAGCCCAGGATGTTTTTGCAGACAATTCATGAATGTGAGGTCTCATCTGCTCAGCTCCCAGAGAGCAATTCAGCCCTACGCTTAAAACTTCTGACTGCGAAAAAGAAGCCAGAAATGCATCGAGTGTCTGGCCCGACAATGTGCGGCCGCTCGCATCGACAATGGTTCCGGAAATCATCAGCGGCAATGATTTCCCTCGTTTTTGCATTGCATCTTCGCAGGCCACCAGTGCGGCTTTTGCATTCAACGTGTCAAAAACAGTTTCAATCAGCAAAAGATCTGCACCGCCATCAATGAGTCCCAGTGCCTGCTCCGTGTATGATGCCAGTAAATCATCATAGCGCACAGCCCTGAATTCCGGCCTGTTTACATCGGGCGACATTGAAGCTGTCTTGTTGGTCGGTCCTATGGAGCCGGCTGCAAAACATTTTTTTTGCGGATTTAATTTATTGAAATCATCAACAACCCGGCGCGCAATTTCTGCACCGGCTTTGTTTATCTCATACGCCAGCGATTCCAGATGATAATCTGACAGCGAAACCGAAGTGCTGTTGAATGTATTTGTTTCTATTATGTCGGCTCCGGCATCAAGGTACTGACGATGTATATCGCTGATAATATCAGGCCTGACAAGATTCAGAACATCGTTGCATCCTTTCAGATTTACTGCATGACCGGCAAAACGATCACCACGGAAAGCGCTTTCGCCAAGGCCGCATCGCTGAATCATGGTGCCCATGGCGCCGTCGAGTACTAGTATACGTTTCTCCAGTTCGGATTTAATCAGCTGTAATATTTCCATTTCAAAGTCTTTTTAATGTGATGTTTCCCGATGCTGCAACAACATCATGCAATATAGCTACAACTCCTGATATTTCCGGAATTAATTGTGCCAGCAAAACACTTCTTTGCAAATCAGCAGTTACCTGAATCCTGTTGCAGAGCGAGGTTGCCCACGCATCAGCAGTGATGGCACATTGCGACACAACTGTTACGGCATCTGCTTTTCCGTAACTGAATGAATGTCCCGCACTGCCCGATGAGGTACACACTCCGCATGGCGTCTGCTCTGGCAGAATTTCAATTCCAATAAGCCCTGACAACGAAGATGGTCCGGCATCAACACGAACGGTGATTGGTTCTCTTGTTTTCAGCCACAGGTCACCGCCATTTTCAACAATGAGCTCTGTAAGTCCGAATTCTGCACACAGCTGAGTTCCGATCGTTGCGGCAAAAGCACCGGCTACAGCTGCCATCGGGCCTACTTCTGCAGCTACTGAACGTTTTATCATCAGTCTTGCTATTTCAGGCGCCTGTTCATCATCCTCAACAGGCCTGTGAGATGTCAGAAATTCAGGATTCAGTAAAATATAATTCTTAAGCTGCGACCTGAGAAACATCACCAACTGCAATGCCCGTGCGGAAATGCGATCATCAAGTTCACTCGCGTTGACCCCTATCTGCAAATCGGTTTCCTCCACGGTAACATTGAAGTAATGGAACCTGCCGTCATTCATATCATTCCGGTATATGCGCGGTTCGTATTTCATTCGACAAATCTGATTTTAATGAGCCGGAGCGGACAGGCCGTAGTGCATAATTCACAGAGCGTACATTTGTCAGCATTGAAGGACAGCAGCCGACTTGCTGCAGACAGCTTCAATGCACCGGGATAACAAACAGCCGTGCAGGCACCGCAATGAATACAACTTTCGTTGCAGATTGAAATATGTTTCTCAATCGGATCAGCCAGTACACCTTTGGAACGCACAAACTTAATTCCGGCACTGATGGCAGAACGCTCACCATCGAGTTCAAGCGCCAGATTGCCTTCTTCACCAGAGTTAATATAGGCATTGAAAATATTGAGCTTAAGCCCGAAATCCCTGATCAGATGAAAGCTTACAGGAATATCAATCGTTTCTGTCGGAAAAGTGAAAATAAATCTTTGTTTCATTTCACACCTCCTTTCTTCGTACTCAGCGATTTCAGATTTTCACTTCCGGGCAGATCCTGAAGTTTTTGTGTAAGAAAAAAACGGCCTTTCAGAATTCTATGCTTAAGCTCTTCGGCAATCTGCCTTGCTTTGCTGATGCTCGACAACGGCGCGGTCCTTATTGTTTTTCCGCACAATTCAATTTCACCTCTTTGCAGCTGATCGTAATTTACTGTTTCAATATAATCATGATTATCTGTACCGTAATCATTGATCCTTGTCTCAATGTCACGGTTGCGGATCAGCAAATCCATTGCGGCGTCTGCATCAATCACAGGATAAGGTATTCCGATTCCAACGAAAAGACTTACTCCGTATTTTTCAAAACAGGCGGCGCGAAGATATTCCGCACTCATTTCTTTCAGATTTCCTGTAACGGCAAGCGTGGCTGCGGGGTGCAACGGTATTCCCCTTTCATTTCTTTCACGGTTCAGATGGCACTGCGTGCCGCTCCAGGCCACATATCCGGTGGCACCGCACAGAAATATCCGTGTCCCGATTCCGGTGAAACGCAGCCATGGGTCATTCAGCAACGGACTCAGCTCACCTGATGTGCTGTAGTTGATATTTCCGAAACGTGGCAGCAGCACGCCCATGTATGTGTACTTCTTTTCCTTCGAGCTGTTAATTGCGGCTCCATAATTCTGATAAGCATTGCGCGGATTGAATAAAAATGCCTCGTTTATATCTTTGAGCGAAACCATCACATCGGCTTCACGGGCCGGATAGCAATCGGTGCCCTTTCCGGAGGCACGCAAACGCACCTCTTTGCCCGAGACCAAATCCTCAATCACATGCGCACCACCGTATTCATCAGTTGGATATGCAGTCTCCGTAGCTCCGATGTAGGTATCCACCGCTGCTATTCCGCCATAGGCAGGTACGCCATTGAGCGAAATCTTCTCCATCCGGATTCCGGGCGAAGCATGCCCGAAATTGATGAATGCACCTGAAGAACACATGGGTCCGAATGTTGCAGTGGTTACAACATCCACTTTTTTTACCAGCGAAGCCGGACTTTCTTTCTCACCGAGTTTTTTGAATTCTTCGGCAGTAAGCACAACTGCCTTTCCTGATTTTATTTTCTGGTTGATTTCTTCGATTGATTTTGACATACTGACACAACTTTTTGGTTTGACATGCGGATTAAAACAAAAACAGCCGGATCAGGGAATAGCATCCCCCCCTCCGGCTATCGCATGCACCATAAAGTCAGTATCAGCGTTGTTTTTTCAACCGCTGAATTTTTATTTTCCGAAAAAATTGAACTCCTGTCCATGTTGTTCCGATCAAATTATTATTCCGTTTATTTCCGGCAGGTTTTGGCACCTTTTTCAGCTTCGCACCGAACGGTTGCCAGAGGTTCACAGAGCCTGGTCTCTCCCCTCGTTCTTAATAATTCAAACAAACCTGTGACAGCATGTTTGACGATGCAAAATTAAAATGTTTTTATTATCCGGCAAATTTCATTAGAAATAATTTATTCATAATCTGTTGTAATTACTGACTGAATCAGGCTTCCGGGAATATACAGCAACACCATCAAACAATACATAACATGATTATACCTCTTTATATTTTTATATCTTTGTCCTGAATTCAAATCCATTCGCATGAAAAGTTTCTCCCGGATGCTCCGTCTGATCAACGGTCACTGGAAAAACACCATTTATTATCTGGTGTTCAACGTCCTTACCGCTCTCTTTTCCCTTTTTTCCATTGCCATGGTCATTCCGTTTCTGCGCGTGCTTTTTGGCATGGAGAGCCCTGTTACAGATGCAGTGCCGTTTGAACTCAACCTGAAATCACTGCAGCATAATCTGAACTATTTCATTTCGGAAATGCTGCAGAATTATGGCACAAACAAAACGCTGATCTATGTTTGTATTGCTGTTGTCATTCTTTTCTTTTTCAGAAATCTCTTCACCTATTTGTCAACCTATTTCATGGCGCCGGTCCGCAACGGAATTGTCGAAGACATGCGCAATAAAATGTACCGGAAAATTCTTCATCTGCCCATGTCGTATTTCACCAATGAGCGCAAAGGTGACATTATGAGCCGCGTCTCGAACGACGTGCAGGAAGTTGACAACAGCGTAATGTCGTCAATTCAGGTGCTGTTCAAGGATCCGATTTTCATTTTTATATATCTCACCAGTCTTTTTGTAATGAATTATCAGCTGACGCTCATTATTCTTGCTATGCTGCCGGCCATTGGTTTTCTGCTGGGTGTCATCAGCCGCTCGCTTCGGAAAAAAGCAAAACTGGGTCAGCAACGTCTTGGATTTCTCACCTCACTCATTGATGAAACTCTGCATGGATTGCGGATTATCAAAGCATTCACTGCCGAAGAAATTGTATATAAAAACACCGCTGAAACAAACCGCAAATACACCCGTTTGCAGGTCAGGATCTTTCGCAAACGAAATCTTGCTTCTCCTCTCACAGAATTTTTCTCCATTCTCGTTATGGCCATCATACTTTATCTCGGTGCTAAAATGGTCATTTCCGACGGACTCGCATTCTCAGCCGAAGCATTCATTGCCTATATCATGCTGTTCTCGCAATTGCTGCCTCCTGCAAAAAGCTTTTCCAATGCATGGTCAAGTGTACAGAAGGGAATGGCATCACTCGACCGGGTTGACGAACTTCTCAATGCCGATGAAAAAATTCTTGACCCTGAAAACCCGGTTGAATTCAAGGGCTTCAATGAATCAATCGAATATGCAAACGTTTCATTTTCCTATGGCAATGAGAATGTATTGCACGATATTAATCTGAAAATTGAAAAGGGTAAAACAATTGCGTTGGTGGGTGCATCAGGCGCCGGAAAAACAACGATGGTTGATTTGTTGCCGCGTTTTTTCGATGTGACAAACGGTGAAATCCGCATCGACAATGTGCCGGTAAAAAACTACAATGTACTTGAATTGCGCAGTCTTTTCGGCATCGTGAATCAGGAGCCGATTCTTTTCAATGATACATTTTTCAACAACATTTCTTTCGGAAAACCCAATGCCACCCGCGAAGAAGTGGAACAGGCCGCCCGCATTGCAAACGCACATGATTTCATAATGGAAACGCCTGAAGGATATGATTCCTCCATTGGGGAGCGTGGCAGCAAACTCAGTGGCGGACAGCGACAACGCATTTCCATTGCACGCGCGGTGCTGAAAAACCCGCCCATCCTTATTCTTGACGAAGCCACTTCTTCGCTCGACTCCGAAAATGAACGCATTGTGCAGGATGCACTCGACAGACTGCTCAGTGACAGGACTTCTCTTGTGATTGCTCATCGCCTTTCGACCATTGTAAAAGCCGACAATATCGTCGTGCTAGATCAGGGCCGCATTGTCGAACAGGGCCGGCACGAAGAGCTGCTCGCACTTGGCGGACAATACAGGCATCTGCACGATTTACAGATGTTTGGGGAAAAGTAATTTGATTTCTATTTCATTCACAAATTTTGTATATTTGATTTGGGAATCACCCGAGTAATCAAAATTTTTTGTGAATGAAAACACTTGTATTTCTTCTTTTTGTTTTTGTTGCGGTGACTGTTTCAGCACAACACGACAAAGTGCTCGAAATACGTGAGTATTACAAAGACGTGAAAGCGCATTCCGTAAACGCCGAGCGGGATTCAATCTGGTACTACTGTGATCAGATCATCCGCAATACAAATGATTTTCAATGGCGCGCCATTGGCACCTTTCACGACACGCTCATTTTCTGGTACAGCGACCCCATGGAAGCTGCTTACCTGGATGAAACCCAATCCCGTGACAGCACCTGGGCACTTGCACTGGTGACCTGTTCCTCGCAGATGAGCGGAATGACACAGTACCGGGAATGGCTGTTCAAAGATGGGAAATTGATTTTTCATTTCGATAAATTGAATGGCTACGACGAAGAATCCACCTGGGAATACCGATACTATTTCAACGACAATAAACTCATTCGATTCATGAGTGGGGGCGAAATTATTGGATACGACGATGATCCCGCCAGTATAATTTTATCCGGAGAAGAAATGAAAACAATGTTCAGATCCATCATCCGCTACTAATTAAACAACAGAAACACATGAAATCTTTAAAGTTTTTTATTCTGATTGCTTTTCTGTTTACGCAAATTTCATTGCATGCGCAAACAGCTAGCGAAGTTTTTGAAAAAAGCTGGACAGGCGCATCCAAAGCCAGAACCGATCTGACCGAAAGTGGTTATTTCTTATGTTACGAAAGTCTTTACAATATTGAATTCAACGAAGAAGACAACACTTTTTCCGGCTACAGCCGAACGGAATTCAAAACAGACCTCGGGACGTATGTCAATATTGTAAAAATTTACGGAGAATTTGACCCTGATGATTTGACAGTTGTAATCACCACTGGGACCAGCATCAGAGAAGACGAACTTCCTTATGGATTGATCTGGCTTAGCACAACGCTGAATTTGAAACTGTATTCGGATTCAGAACATTCCGGATACTATATATTATCAGGACAATCAGCCAGGATGGAGTACAGTGATGAGCTCTATGAAGTCACCAATTATCCGTACTAAAAAGCATTCATTATGAATAAAGAAAACGAAGAACAGGTCTGCTGTCCGCAATTCAATCCCGAACCATGGGATGATAAAACAATTGAATGGACTGATAAGAAATTCATCCGCGACCGCGTGAAAACTTTTTTCTTCATGCCATTTGGCTTTGGAAAAACCATGACACGCGTGATGACTGCGCTTGAGAAAGCAGGTGCATCATGCACCGACAATCTCTGCCTTTCCGACCACACTTCCAAATGGAACATGGATGTTTTGCTGGCGGTTGACAAGGAAATTCCAGGAGCGGAAAACAAAACCATTAGCGGAAAATTCTACAGCCGCGTGTACGAGGGACCTTTCAAAGACACCGGAAAATGGTGTAAGGATTTCGGAGCAAAAGCCAAGGAAAAAGGATTCGAAATAAAGAAATGGTACATGTGGTACACCACCTGCCCCAAATGCGCCAAAAAATACGGAAAAAACTACGTAGTTGTCATCGGCCAGATCTAGCTCCCGCAAGCCTGCTTCCACTCTCTGTCATCAATTCACCATTAACCAATAACCATTAACCATTCACCGTTCACCATTCACTGGTCACCGCTCACTGCTTACTGCTGAAAAGGTTTCGTATCTCGTATTTTTATCGCCACTAATATTCACACATCCTCCGAACCTGTCATCACGTAAAACGTGACAAGCTGTTTCACGTGAGCGCCACATTTCCACATTATCGCATTATCGCATCATCGCATCATCGCTGCAGTATTTTTTATCACGTATTTCTGATTTCGTATCTCGTATTTCATATTCCCACATAAGCGAAGCATCACATCGCCGACTGTGTAACGTTTCACGTGAAGCCGCATATTTCCACATTCGTTCAAGACAAAAGATAAAAGTACAAAGCTCTGTCCTGAGCTTGCCGAAGGGACAAAAGTGACAATCTAATATTCCCACATACGCGAACTTGTCACGTTTCACGTGAGCATCACATTGACGATTTATCACGTTTCACGTGAAGTCACAC
>CAZJOL010000039.1:0-15833 GCA_964547605.1 uncultured Bacteroidaceae bacterium
TGATTATCTCATCATTTTCCCCGTAAAAAGTTGCATTTATTACTTGAACTTAGGATTTATTATTAATTGCACTTCTGAAGTTCTCAGAAGAAAAGCGCCTGCAGTGCGATTTCGGAGAGGAATACAAAGAGTACAAATAGATAGTCCCGATGATATTTCCATGGAAGTTCTGTTTTGTTAACCGGAAGCAAGACATTTAGGTTGCTTTTAAAATTCCTGCAAATAAAAAAAGTCTCGAAAAAACTGAAAAATTAAATTTTTCAGGCTGAATATTAAATAAATCGGAAAATCGCATTTTGCCACATGTTATCAGGCAAAATGGCGTTTTTTTAGCTACCTTTGCTTTTAAATTCAATAAAATGGTTGTTTACGAAGACTGCCCTATTTGTAAAAGCACAAGCATCAAAAGTCATCTTCCAATAAAGGATTATTTTCTCACTCAGGAAGATTTTGAAATATTCCAATGTGAAAGCTGCTCATTTATTTTTACCCGTGCTTTGGAAAGCGAAGAGAATATCGGGCGATATTATAAATCTGAAGAGTATATTTCCCACAGCGATAAGAAAAAAGGATTTTTCGCAGTTTTGTATCAGTATGGTCGGAAATACATGCTGAGAAAGAAATATAAAAGCATCTCAAGACATCAAAAGCTGGATAAGGGTAAACTTTTGGATATCGGAAGCGGGACAGGACATTTCATTCATTTCATGCAAAAGAAAGGATGGGATGTTGAAGGTATTGAAATGGATAAAAGTGCACGCGAATATAGCATCAGAGAGTTTTCGCTGAAAGTGCAGGACAACAAAGCTTTATTCAGTCAGGAATTTGAAAAAAAAGATGTCATTAGTCTCTGGCATGTTCTGGAACATCTGTATGAACCCGAAAAATACATGCAACGTATTTTGGAACTTCTAAAGGAAGATGGTCTGTTACTAATCGCCCTTCCAAATGCAAATAGTTGGGATGCAAAGCATTACGGTAAATATTGGGCTGCATATGATGTTCCCCGCCACCAATGGCATTTTACCCCGAAAAGTTTTCAGCATTTTATTCAAAAATTCGATTTGGAATTGGTCAAAATCAGAAAAATGCCACTGGATGCCATGTATGTTTCAATTCTCAGTGAAAAATACAAACAAAATTCGCTGCAGAGCATTCGTGGAATAATTAACGGCATCAGGTCCAATATCCACTGCCTTAACAATGCAGGAAAATCAAGCTCGGTTATTTATTTTTTACAAAAAAAGAAGCATACCGCTTCTTAGATGCTGCAATAACCGGGGTGAAAACAGTGAAGTCCGTATTATAATCACTGATTGGATTTCATTTACGACCCGAATGACAGCTGTTTCATTGCCAGCGCTGCCTGCAACCTTTGGTGTTGCTGTTTTATAAAATCAAATTTATTACTTTTGCGGCTGCATATAATATGAGAAGAATATTTGAATCGGTTGGTGAATGGATACGAAATTTGGTGGATTTTTTCTATCCGCCATTTCAGCGCTACATGTCGAAGCAGTTTTTTCGCTATGGCATGACAGGTGGAGCCAATCTGGTTTTCGACTGGGTGTTGTTTTTTTTGATTTTCAATTATGTCTTGCAGAAACAAATGCTCGATCTGGGCTTTGTTACATTCAGTTCGCACATTGCCACCTTCATCCTTAAGTTTCCGATTGTCTTTTTTTCCGGATTCCTGTTGCAGAAATATGTCACATTTACGCTCTCCGAGCTGCGCGGGCATGTGCAATTGTACCGCTACCTGATAGTGGTGGTCATTAACGTGCTTGTCAATTACACAGGATTAAAGCTCTTTGTAGAAGTTTTCAATGTTTATCCGTCGATTTCGAATATTATCGTTTCAATATTCACAGTATTTATCAGCTACGTTTTTCAGAATCACTACACGTTCAGAGCGCCGAAAAACGGTGGAGTGGAAGCAGATTCTGCTGATTGAAAAAACTGCTGAAGGGTTTGTAATTCTTCGTGTTCATTTGTGGAAATTCGCGGAAGACATTCGGCAGGATTAGCTGAAGTCTGAACCGGATGGATGATTCTGGTTTTAGTTCATTTGGTGATTCTGATGAATCAGAATCACCAAATTCGCAAAAAATATGCTACCGGGATTTGCTCGGCAAAGTTACTTCGCTTCGCTTCGTAATTTGCTCCGCTGATCCCAGGTTGGTCCGAATTCCGAGACAAATCCGCGCAGCTCTTGCAGAGCTGAAATAATTTGCCCCAAGTCACTTATCGAACAAACTCGAACGTGACCAGGGGCAAATTATTTTTTCCTCGCGGATTTGTCTCTTAGTGACCCCGATAGGATTCAAACCTATAACCTTCTGATCCGTAGTCAGATACTCTATTCAGTTGAGCTACGGGGCCTGAAATGAGAATGCAAAAGTAGTAAAAATTTTCTTTGGCCGCAACAATTTTCTATTTTTCTGATACGATAGTCACTTTTTGAGTGCCCAAAACTTCACCACTTTTTTCAATACGGAAATAAAAATTACCCGTCGGAAGGCCGCTCACATCAACGGTTTGCTGATTACCGGTGATATTTACTGTTCTTACCAGACTGCCGCCGGCATTGAAAATCCGAAGCAGATCGGCTTTTGTGTCATTTGGCAGGTCGATGGTCACAAGCTTCCATGCAGGGTTGGGGTATATGTTGCAAACAAATTTTTCGCTTTCCTGCAGCGCATCCCAGGTGTACATGTGGCTTTCCCATATGCCGCGGCCATAGGTGGCTGCACGGATACGCTGAACATCAGATACAATCTCAAGTTCATTCACAATCACTTTGGGCAGATTCGTGTCGAAGGCTTCCCAAGCGGCCATGGTGGTGTCGCGGTAAAAAACTCCGGTCTCGGTGCCTACATACAATCCATCGGGGGAATCCGGATCTTCAATAATGCAATTGAGTCCAACACCGCTCAACGAGCCGGTTATACTAGTCCAGGTAGCACCGGCATCGGAACTTTTAAGCACTCTGTCTCCGGCTCCCGAGGTCAATGCAAGCCACAGCTTTTCTTCATCTTCGTCGCTGACGGCAATGCCTGCAATATAGAATCCTGATGCGGGTTGAACAGCTGTCCATGTTATTCCGTTGTTTTTCGAAATGTACAGTGAATCACTGTTTGAGAAATAGACATACAACGGATTGCTGGGTGCGATATCGATTTCATCAATCTTTTCGCCCATCAGCATTCCATTGGTTGTGTTTATCCAGTTGTCACCGGCATCAAGGCTGACCCACATATCTTCGAGGCCCATCCAGATTACCGATGGGTTGACCGGACTCATGGCAATGGGTGTCAGCCAGGCGCCTTCCTGTCCTGTTGTGTTGATGTAATCGAAATTATCACCGCCATCATAAGTGCGCAATATTCCACCACTTTGGTAGGAACAATAAAACATTTCGTCATAATCCGGGTAGGTGAGCGCTTCAAACCCATCAGCACCGAAAACATGAGTCCAGGTCCCATCAAGAAGTCTGTTGCTGCCATTGTCCTGAGCGCCTGCTACAATCATTTCTGAATTTGTCTGCGAATTCGAAAATGCATAAAACTGTGTAATTTCGAGCCCCGGCGACAAATCTGTCCAGGTATCACCGTAATCGTCGCTAACAAACACACCACCGTCACTGCCGCAGTAGAAGCGGTTTCCGTAAAAACCAAGATAGTGAATGTCGGCATGGGTATATTGATAATTCGGATCGACATACCAATTTGTTACAGGCATCCAGTCTACACCTCCGTCGGTGCTTTTCCATATGTTCACACCTCCGGTGAAAACCGTGTTTGCATCGAGTGGCGACACGGCTATGGCCAGATCGTACCATGCCTGTCCTGCATCGTCGGTATAGGCGGTTGAATCAACTGAATAGCCCATTATATTGGGTGCTGATGACATAAGCGTAAAATTGTCTCCAGTGTTGGTAGATCGGTACAGACCTCCGAATCTATTGTCACTTGTCGATGCCAGCACATACACATAATTGCTGTTTGCCGGGCTCACTCCTATTTCAAGCCGGCTTGTATCAGATGGCAGAGTGGTGTTTTCGGTAAATGTAAGACCGCCGTTCGTGCTTTTCAGGAACATGGCTCCGCCACAATAAATGGTTGTTGTATCACCAGGTTTATAGACCATGCAACGGATATCGTCATTGTTTCCGTTGTACACCTGTGCCCATGTGGCGCCGGCATTCACCGAGCGGTAAATTCTTTCCGGTGTTGCAGCCAGCATAACCTGTGGATTCTGAGGATTGATCAGAATTTTATTGATGTTATTGTAATTGACACCGGTGTTCAGCCCGCCGTTTTGCCAGGTCAGGCCTGCATTGTAGCTTTTCTGTATTCCGAACGCCTGTGTGTCCCATGAATCCTTGTCTCCTGTGCCAATGAAAATGGTATCGGGATTCAGCGGATGAATGGCAATGCACGATGTTCCAAGCCGTGTCATCTGATCATAGGTGGTGTTCCAGGTAATTCCGCCGTCCGTTGTTTTCCAGATTCCACCACTGGGACTGGCTATGTAAATGATATCGGGATTAATTGGATGCTGCGCCACGAAATTTACTCGGCCATTGCCGGGGTTGTAGCCACTCCATCCAAGCTGCCACGTTGAAATTCCAAGCGGAATCCAGTTCGCGGTAACCGTTGTCTGGCGGTATTGCTTCGATTCAGTCACTGCAGCTTCATAGGCGTCCAGATATCTGATGGCAGCTTTCACTTTGCCATCGGGAAAACAGTGCGGTTCATTCTGATATTCCCAGCGTTTGAACTGTTTGTATCCTTTGCCACGCACATAAGGATTATCGCCCCAATACGAATAAAACGCATGTTGAATATCTCTGAATGTGGCTTCAGATCTGTCTTTCAATAGATACGGCGGCTTCATCCAGGGCTGGGCAGTCAGTTGCAATGCTGTCAACAGAATAATTACAACAAAGCTTACAATCAGTTTTTTCATAGTGATGGTTGTGTTATTTCACGCGCACAGTGAGTACTTTTTTATCGGCCAGAAATCCTTCGAGCAGGTCTTCGGGCGCAACGGGACCAACGCCGGCGGGCGTTCCGGTGAAAATCACATCGCCGGTTTTGAGTGTGATGTATTTCGAAACATGCGATATAATATGGTCAAACGAAAAGATCAGATTTTTGCTGTTGCCGTTCTGTACAACGGCTCCGTTTTTTTCGAGACGAAACTCTATGTCGCCCGGAAAGCCGGCTTCAGACAATGGCATGAAATCGCCCATGGGGGCGGAGCAGTCGAATGATTTGGCAATTTCCCATGGCTCGCCTTTTTGAATGCAGCGTTTCTGAATATCGCGGGCAGTGAAATCAATGCCTAAAGCTATTGCATCGTAATAAGCAGATGCAAAGCGTTCTTCAATGTTTTTTCCTGTCTTGCATATGCGCAGTACGAGCTCGCATTCGTAGTGAATATCATTGCTGAAATCGGGAATAAAAAACGGAAGATTGTTGTAGATCAGCGCATTTTCATTTTTCATGAAAAACACGGGATATTCAGGAACCTCGTTTTTCATTTCCTTCACGTGATCCAGATAGTTTCGGCCTATGCAGATTATTTTCATTGTTGTTTTTCGTTACACGTTACAAAGTTACAATCGTTACGGATTCTCAGTTCAATCTTTCTTCCCACATTGGAATTTAATCCGCGGAAGGCGGATCATCGCCGTCTCGTCACGTTTCACGTGAAGGCGCACATTTCCACATTCTTTTTTTGGTAACAATGTATTGATGTACAAAGATAAGGAATGCCGGTGAGTTTTCGTTCAGCGCGGCGGTTCTGTGATACAATTTATGATTTGGATGTCAATCAGGAATGAAATGATAGGTTTTGATGAAATTGTCGTTGATTATGAGGCAGGTGAATTTCATACAAGGATAGTCCATATCTGAATAACAGTAAACAAACAAAAATGAATCTCCGAAATAAGTTCTTGTTATGCAGAACCTAGGTTTTGGAATTTTCACAATGTAGTTATCCTGAATTATTTTCTGACTCAAATTATTCATTTCACACAAATACCAGAATTTTTCATCAATAAGTATTATATAAAGCTTTGACTGGTACATGAAAATGGCTTCACCAACTGAATCCGTATTATCTTGTTTAATTAAATAAACCACATCATTGGATGAATAGTTTGCGGAATCATATGTCAGGTAAATCTGATTCGAGTCAAAGACATTAAAGCATCCAAAATCCAATGAATCACCTTGAACTTTAATTGTATCACGATTGCTATAACCCTTACTCATTTGACTTCTGAGGTAGATATCCAGACAAATCAATATTGATGTATCTGTTTTTCCGCTAAAATCATACATTATGAGACTGTCTGGGACTTTGGGCAATTTTTCAGGGTGTTTAATGTGAATTACCGAGTATGATGAGACCATGTGGTCTAATCTCCCAAACACGATATATCCGGATGAATCCTTAATGACTTGTCTTGGTGTATATAACGGAAAACCTGTTATTTCGCCCGATGATTTATCAAGAAACAAAACCGCGTTTCCAAATTCTCCCTGATTGTAAGAATAGATTAAGAAATGATCGTCTTCAAATATATTTCCGCATTCTTTCCGAAGATAAGATGTTTGAAATCTTTCAGCAGGAACAAAAGGACGAGCTGCAATCCATTTTTCTCCATCCCAAAAAGACCATGAGTCAATTAAATCATTTTCTGTCGAAAATCTACCGAATAGAGAATCATTTCTCACATAGAGCCATTTAATCCCTTTATTGTAAATTTTACTTTGTAATTCTGGATAAGCTTTGTTTGTCTCGAGATTATAAACAAATATTTTTCTGATATCACTATTATTCACTTCAGAAATAAAAAGATCACGTGAGTCATCAGGACTTGTATTCTCCCCGACAATAATCAGATTATTCCTGTAAACAACAGCTCCTCGTGGGTAAATACATTCATTGAATGTAACCACGGAGCTTTCAATTTTTCCGTCTTTTTTGTTTGAGCAGGAAACACAAAAGAAAACTAACATCAGCAGAAAACCGCCTGCAATGCTGTCTTTGTCATGATAAAAAATCGAAAGTTTTTGCAGAGTATTCAATTATTTGAAATTTTGAATCATCAAATATAGCAAATGACGCTTACAAAATAAATTGTCAATCAGTTTCCGGAGGTGCCTCTATATTTTTCAATGCACTCAGGTCGCTTCACGTGAAACGTGACACAGTCGCGACGCTGAGAGATTGAAAAAGGAGCTGAGCATTGTGCTTTGAGCGTTGTGCATTGCGCGTTGTGCGTTGAGCCTAGACCGCATGCCTGAACAGAGCGAGAATCAGAGCGAGAGCGAAGCGCCGCAAGCCTCATGCCTTTACATTGCCTTTATTGAATCCCCGCAGCTTGATGGCGTTCACGAGCCGTTTGGTGCTTTCGGGGAACTGGCTTTTCATGATCCAGTCGTAGTATTGTGGTTCTTTCTGAAACACATCTTCCACCGGATGCCACTTGTATTTTCCAAATGCGAACACCTCGACACCGTTTTCATTGTAAATGATGTGCCCCACCAGATCGGCATTGCGTGTGGTTTTCGAGAATTTACTCAATGCCTCGACATCGTTGACGATCGGTTTAACGAGCTTTCCGTTCTCATCTTCAATCTCTGTATCTTCGTAGCGTTCGAGCTGAGCTTTCAGAATCTCCCATGTAGCGCGGGTATCGGCATCGGCTGTATGAGCGTTTTCGATCGATTTTCCGCAATAGAATTTATAGGCGGCCTTCAGATTGCGCGGTTCCATTTTGTGAAAGATGCCCATCACATCCAGGAAGCGGCGTTTTGAATAATCGAATTCGATACCGCAGCGAAGGAACTCTTCTATCAGCAAAGGCACATCGAACTTGTTGCTGTTGTAGCCCGCAAGATCGCTGTTACCAAGGAATTTCAGAAGATCATGCGCAATGTCTTTGAAAAAAGGCTTATCCACCACGTCTTCATCCTTTATGCCGTGAATCGCTGTTGTAATCGGAGGAATAGGCATTCCGGGATTCAGCAGCGCGTAATATTCATGTTCCGTTTCATCGGGATCGATGCGCAGAATGAACAATTCAATAATCTTGTCAACACCAACCACAACGCCGGTCGATTCTATATCAAACACAGCGAGAGATTTGTTCAGTTTCAATTTCATTTCGTTTCCGGTATTAATATCACGTGTTCATTTTCATTACTGATGCTGCTTTCGTCATCATGAAAAACATATTGTTTCACAAGGGTGTTATAGCCCGGACATTCATAGGTGAATTCATAATTTCCCGGCTCAACAATGATAATGTATTTTCCTGTATTTTTATTGGGACGATAGAGCCCCTGCAGTTTTCCGGTTTTTGTATCCTTCACGCGGATAACCACCTGCGGAAGTGATTGCGTCTGCTTTTTCAGATGTGCAATATTCGCCTGAAGTCCTGGCGCAGACATTTCAATCGATGCTGTATCTTCCGTTTTCAGAATGCGTTTTATTGAATCGAGCTGAGCAACTGCATCTTCAAGCTGAATCTGCATCCCTTTGTATTTTTCGTACAAAGGCGTGCTGTCCTGCGTCATGATGATGCCACTGAGGAAACATTTTTTCGGTTTGATTGAATTGAATGTCACACGATAAATATCCTGCTGGCCAAGGCCACCGGGCAGTACGGCTGAAATGTAGGCGTGGCGCCCCGAAGCAGTAAATGAAATGGTAATATTGTCATCGGGGGTGTTGATGGGATATCCGATGTTTTCGGGCTTTGAGAAAGTATTGGTGCCCTTGTCGTATTTGCATCTGAAAATATCGTAGCCGCCCATACTCTCATGTCCGGTAGAGGCAAAATACATGGTTTCGCCATCAGGAGCCATGTAGGGATAGTCTTCGTCATATTTTGTATTGATGGTCGGACCAAGATTCACCGGTACGCCCCATTCGCCTGTCGGCAGTTCCTGTGCCATCCAGAGATCCATGCCGCCTAAAGATCCATCGCGGTTGCTTGAGAATATCAGCACTTTTTTATTGATGGTCATTGTGGCGCCGCCTTCAAACGATTTCTGATTGATATTGGATCCCAGTCCTTCAGGCCGTTTGAATGTCTTGCCTTTTCCTTCCGACATAAAAATATCGGCGATGCCGTATTCATTGTCATAATACAGAAACAGCAATTCTCCATCAGGAGTAAGTCCTGCCACGTCTTCAACGAGATAAGTGTTGATGGTACTCGACAAACCTTTTGCTTTCTTCCATTCAGCATTGGCGCGCTGCGAGAAATATACATCGGCTGTGAGATAACCGTCATAGTCAATGAATCCGCCCATATTGCCATCGCGTTTCGAAGAAAAGAGCAGATAACTTTCGTCTTTGGGAACAAACGGATTGTAGTCAGGGAATGAAGAATTCACAGATGGCCCGAGGTTCGAAATATTTACGTCAAGCGGAGTTTTCATCAGCTTTTCGGCCTGATCACAGATTTCAAGCTGACGCTGAACAGGGATTGGATTATTGTCTTTGATGCCACTTGACGCAAACTTTTTGAATGCGGTACGAGCATCAGTGAAGCGATAAGCATATTGATAGGCCCTGCCGAGATCATACCACGCGTTCTGATCAAATTTCTCCTGTTTCACAACCCACTCAAGATAAGGAATGGCCTTGGTTTTATCAATATTGGTGTACAGATAGCACAGGCCAATCCGGTGGGTGTATTCAACATCCAGTGAATCCTTCACCTTCAGAACCAGATATTCAGCCAGGGCATCCTTGAAGTTCTGATATCTGAAATATCCATCGGCCGATTTCGGATTTCCTTCCGGAACAAATTCCTTTCCCGGTTGAGCCTGCACCAGAATGTTTGAAAGTGCAAACACAACCAGCATAAAAAAGACAGACTTCATTCTCATGTCGGTTTTTTAAAACAGCGAATGTACAAAACTTCAGTAAGCCAATCAATTGCTGTTGAAAACTGCTGACAACTTGCTGAGTTTTTCGCGTGCGGCTTCTGCAACCTGCGTGCCACTTCCGGCCATGATTACACTAAAATAAAACTTGATTTTCGGCTCGGTGCCAGAAGGACGAACAGTTACCTTGCTGCCATCCTGAGTAAAAAACTGCAGCACATCTGATACAGGTAGCTCAATGGCTGATTCAGCGCCGGTTTCCATGTCTTTGGAAATCCGGAGTTTGTAATCTTTTAGCATTGTTACTGCTGAACCGCAGATTTCTTTCGGCGGATTTTCCCTGAACGCCTTCATCATGTCTGCAATTTCCTGCTGGCCATTCATCCCTTTTTTGGTGATGGACAATAAGTCTTCGGCATAATAACCATATTTGCCGTAAATATCATCGAGCAGGCAGGTGAGCGTCTTTCCCGCACAGGCAGCCCAGGCCGCGGCTTCGGCAATCATACAGCAGGTCATTACGGCATCCTTGTCGCGCACAAAATCGGCGCCCAGATATCCGTAGCTTTCTTCGCCACCACCGATGAATTTTTCTTTGCCTTCCTGCAGACGGATGATTTCCGCAATGTATTTAAAGCCGGTCAGCACATCATACATTTTCACTCCGTGTTCTGCCGCTATGGAATTCAGAAGATCCGTTGTGACAATGGTTTTCACCATCATCGGATTAGCCGGCATTTTTCCGGTCTCCTTCAGCCGGTTGATTGTATAATATGTGAGAATAGCAGCAGTCTGATTGCCGTTGAGCAAAACAATCTTTCCTTCTTTGTTTCTGACTGCCACGCCGACACGGTCTGCGTCGGGATCAGTGGCCAGAATCAGCGCCGCCTGTGTTTCTTCCGCTTTGGCTATGGCCATCTCAAGTGCCGATTTTTCCTCAGGATTCGGAGATTTCACGGTTGGAAAATTCCCGTCGTTGATATCCTGTTCCGGCACATGAATGATGTTGCCGAAGCCGATTCTTTTCAGCACTTTCGGAATCAGTGTCACACCGGTTCCATGCAGTGGGGTATATACAACCGGCATCCGGTGCTGTTTATCGATGGCTTCGGGCGACAACACAATCTGCATGATCTGTCGCAGATAAATTTCATCAATGCCTTTTCCGATACCGGTGACCAGATCAGCATTGCGTTGAAATTTTACCTGATCAATGCCGCTGATGGCGCGCACAGCGGTAATTACATTTTTGTCGTGCGGTGGAACCAGCTGCCCGCCGTCGTTCCAGTACACTTTGTAACCGTTGTATTCTTTCGGATTATGCGAAGCCGTAATCACAATGCCTGCCTGACAGCGCAGATGCCGTACCGTGAACGACAGCTCAGGAGTAGGGCGCAGAGCGTCGAACAGAAAGACCTTGATTTCATTGGCCGATAAAACATCGGCGGCCACTGAGGCAAAGTAGTCGCTGTTGTTGCGGCAATCATATGCAATGGCAACAGAAATCTGTGTTCCGGGAAATGATTCTTTCAGATAATTGGCCAGTCCCTGCGTGGCTGTGCCGACCGTGTATTTATTCATGCGGTTCGGCCCTACGCCCATGATTCCGCGCAGACCACCGGTTCCAAAGTCCAGCTCGGTATAAAACGATTCCTGCAGCTCCGGATCATTTTCCTTCTGCATGCGACGGATTTCATTTTTGGTCTCTTCATCGTAAGGACCGCTCAGCCATTGGTTTATTCTTTCTTCGGTGTTCATATCGTTACATGTTACAATTCAGCTATCAGTTGTCAGTAATCAGCGATCAGCTCTGAGCCGAAGCTGAGACGTTACAATTTTTTCAGGATCTCTCTTTACACATTTCCACATCGCCGAAGGCGCATATTTTCACATTCATCTCGTTACACGTTACAATTCAGCTTTCAGTTGTCAGTAATCAGCCGTCAGCAATATGTGCCGACCGAAGCGTCGGTGCTCTGAGCCGAAGCTGATTTGTTTTCTTTGTACACTTTTCAAATTTTCAAATCAGCAAATCAACAAATCAGCACATTAGCACATCAGCACATTATTTCTGCTGTTCAAGACACTTCTTCAGACTATCTTTCCAATAAGGAATTTCGATGCCCAGGAATTTTTTGATTTTTCCTTTGTTCAGAACGCTGTAAGACGGACGTGGAGCCGGTCGCTGGAAGTCCTTGCTGTCAACCGGAACCAATGTCGATTTGGAATTGGACATATTCAGAATTTCATAAGCGAAGTCGTACCATGAGGCTACTCCTTCGTTTGAATAATGAAACAACTCAACGCCATTGATTTTTTTTGCATGACGGGCCATTTCGAGCACTACCTTTGCCAGATCGGCTGACCATGTGGGCGTTCCAACCTGATCGTACACCACGCTGAGTTTTTCGCCCTTACGGCCTTTTTCAAGAATGGTTTTCATGAAATTATTACCATAGTTTCCATACAGCCAAGATGTGCGGATAATGGCCGCATGACGTGTGTTCAGCAGTATTTCAATCTCGCCTTTGTTCTTGCTGGCGGCATAGGTACCAACAGGATTGGCCGCTACTTCTTCGTGATAGGGACATGAGCGCTTTCCGTCGAAGACAAAGTCTGTTGAAACATGGATCAGAAAAGCTTTTCCGGCCGAACACAATGCCGCCAGATTGGCCACAGCATAAGTATTGACAGCATAAGTTTTTTCTCCTTCCGATTCAGCCAGATCAACTGCTGTGTAAGCTGCAGCATTGATTACCACATCGGGTTTAATTTCTTTAAATGCTTTTTTTACTGCATCATGTTTAGTCAGATCCAGTTCAGGCATATCGGTAAATACGAATTCAAAGTCTTTACAGCTTTTTGACAACTCCCGCAGCTCGCTCCCAAGCTGGCCATTGGCACCAGTTACCCAAATTTTTGCCATCAGATTGTATTTTTAAAATATTCAATTGTCTTTATCAATCCTTCTTCAAGATTCACTTTTGGTTCCCATTGAAGAATTTCTTTTGCTTTCGAAATGTCGGGCTGACGCTGCATCGGGTCGTCGGCGGGCAGCGACTCGTGGCGGATTTTCGATTTTGATCCGGTAAGTCTGATTACCTGTTCAGCCAGCTGCAGCATGGTGAATTCGCCCGGGTTGCCAATGTTGATCGGACCGGTAATTTCATCGCCGGTTTTCATCATGGCCATCATTCCATTCACCAGATCGTCCACATAGCAGAAACTACGGGTTTGCAGACCATCGCCGTAAATGGTGATGTCATCGTTTTTGAGTGCCTGCACGATGAAGTTGGAAACCACACGGCCATCGTTTGGATGCATGCGTGGTCCATAGGTATTGAATATGCGGATGATTTTGATGCGTACATTGTTCTGGTTGTGATAGTTCACAAACAGCGATTCAGCGCAGCGTTTGCCTTCGTCGTAGCATGAACGCGGGCCGATCGGATTCACATGACCCCAGTATTCTTCGGGCTGCGGGTGAATATCCGGATCACCATAAACCTCACTGGTGCTGGCCTGCAGAATTTTCGCGCGGATGCGTTTGGCCAGCCCGAGCATGTTGATGGCACCCATGACCGATGTCTTGATGGTCTTGATCGGGTTGTACTGATAATGAATCGGTGAGGCAGGGCAGGCCAGATTGTAGATTTCGTCCACCTCAACAAAATAGGGCATGGTGACATCGTGGCGGATGAGCTCGAAATAGGGATTCGACAGCAAATGAGCAATGTTCTGCTTGCCGCCGGTAAAATAATTGTCCATGCACAATACCTCGTGGCCATCGTTCAGCAGACGCTCACACAGGTGCGACCCGAGAAATCCGGCCCCGCCGGTAACCAGTACTTTCTTTTTCATTTAATGTATTTGATTTGTAAAAGTATAAAAATTTTATTTTCCATCCCTCGAAGGGTTTGGAACCCTTCGAGGGATAATGTACACTATTTCGCTTTGCTCCGGTAAAGCTCGGTTTTATCCTTAATCACCTGAATCAGTTTTAGTTCAGTGCAATGCTCGTTCAATAAATTTTCAAGATAGCCAAGCATGGAATAAGCCATTTGAATATCAGATTCTGAGCCGCTTTCAAGAGGATACTCCTTTAGAATGCCATCAATAATTTCTTTTGAAATCAAATCTGCACGAGTGTTTAATCCAAGTTTGTAAAGATATTCTACAACAGGGATGGCGCTGGCATTGGCGTGGAACACTGAATACGGAAACCATTTTTCGCTGATGTCGAGGATTTCAACTGCATGAAGCGTGTCCTGTTTTTGGGCAAATTCAATAAAGGCCTGATACATAATCATGCGGTACGAATAGGAAAGCAATTGGTGGTGATTGCCAATCACAGCCATCTTAGATAGGTCGGGCATCTGAAAATCATTTTTCACTTTATTCAGAATCTGCTCAGGATTCACTCCGCCAGAATAAAAATTATTGCCCGGATCGTTGGTGATATGCGGCACTACCTTATAACTCAGGCCTTCGACCTGCAGATACTCAGCCGGGATCATCGGAACCTGAGCGGTGATGGTGAAATATACAGGACGCTCCGAAATGTTTGAAGCTATAATATCGAGCATGGCAAAGTGGTTGAGATAAATATAATTGTCACGCGGGAAAATACTGATGCTGTCGGATTCATTCCATTTAAAAACGGTATGACGCGCAGGATACAGGGCATAGTCGCGATCTTCGTTTGCCAGGTCATCACTGACGGTCAGTTTCAATGCTTCAATGGCATTCATGGTGTCCGATTCACTTATGATATAATAAAAGTCATTGGCGGAATTATTCCAATAGTTGCGGGCAATGCTGAATCTGACGACCGGCTGTGTTGAATGGGTTTCAAACAAATGGCTTATATAGCGTGGAACAGCAAGAAGACTTATATTGATCACTGTCACATCGGTTCTGAATTTCTCGAATGCCTGCACGTAGAGCAGGGGATAAGTATCGTTGTCGCCGTTCGAAAACAGTATGGCATTCTGCTCGCATGAATTCAGGTAATTGCGTGCTGTCTTCAGCATGAAGTCATCGTAAAGCCCCGGCCTGAGATCTTTACGGGCTTCTGTTTCATTTGAAAAATATATTAATGAAAAATAGCCCGACATCACTTCGTTTGAATAGATGTTTGATGCATCGCCGATGAATGTTGCAAATGAAGGATTTTTTTCCGCCAGTTTTTTATACACTTCCAACGATTTTTCATGCCAGTAGCGGAACATTTTCAGTTGATCTTCGCTCAAAACATTTTGTCCCGCTGACAAAGGAAATATTTCCGACTTAATGGCCAGCCCATACTGGTCGCTCAGCAGCGCTGAGGCCTGATGCGCATAGGCACGTGCGAGCGCATTCAGCATGGTGTCGGAAAGATTTTTCTGATTACCGAAGTCAGCAATTACATCCTTGTACCAGCCGCGATAGAAGTTGTATGGCGACATGGCATCGTAAACGATGTTCATATTATCGTCGATCACAGCCTGCTCGTCAGGAGTGATTTCCTTTACTGATGCGGCTTTGAACGATACAGAAACGTAACTGTTTTTTTTGCGCGACCAGAACAACTCATCTTTCGAAGGGTCACCCAGTTCATAATTCCACAGCACAGCGTGCCATCCATCCGGGTTTTTAGTGAGGCGGAATTCCTCGGGATATTTCAAATCCAGAATGTCATAGTCGGTCAGGAATTTGGTCATCACCTGCTGATATGAGGGATAATCGGGCATTTGGACTTCTTTCTGTGCGCTGGCCAGCACAGGGATGAGAAGAAACAATATAAATCCTGTTCGCATTTTGGTTGGGTTTTGACAAATATACAAAAACCCCTCGATGGACTTTTTTCCCAGATTTGTCTCAATAAAAAATGATGCAAAAAACATCCAGCGCAAACCGACCTTCAAGAGTCCG
>CAZJOL010000040.1:0-15723 GCA_964547605.1 uncultured Bacteroidaceae bacterium
TGTCCTTCAGCTCCTTCGTCACTTTCGGACGGTGGAATGTTGTTTTTGCTCTGATGTGTTATATTTGGGACAGACTCTGACTCTTAAAAAAAACAGCTGCCATTATTCATGGCAGCTGTTTCTGAATTTAAAAAAGTCGGTGACTTAGTCAGTCACTTTGCCTTTTTTGGTAGAGTAGTTGATTTTGAATGCACCCACTTTACGGAGTTCCTGCTTGACATCGGTCACAACACCCATTTTGACTTTTTTGTCAACTTTCATGGATGTAGTCAGGAACTGACGATCAGCTTCGTCACGTGCTGCACGTTCGTTGGCGATAAATTCGGCAACATCCTGCGATGTTGCAAACTGATCGTTCAGCTGAATACGTGGTTCAACACCGTATAGATTGGATTTGATAGGAACACCGATATAAATATATGAAACGAGGTTTTTACGTTCCAGTTTCTGCACTTCGGTGGCAGGTGGGGCTGAAATCCGCACGAACAATTCGCCCTGACGGATTTTGGTGATCACCATAAAGAAGAACAGGAACATGAAAACGATGTCGGACATTGAACCGGTGTTAATGCCCGGGGTTTCCTTACTGCCTGATTTTTTGAATCTGCCCATTATTTTGTCCCTCCTACATCTTTAGGTTCGGCTTCAGAGATAGCAACGGGAATGGCTTTGGCAACAGCTTTGGAATATTCCTCGCTCAGGTCGGAAAACTTTTTACCGAACTTCTGCATGGCGAGCTCATCGCGCATTTCGTTGATGGCTGCAGCAAGTTCGTTTTGCACTTTCACATACATTTCATAGGATGTTCCACGGTCGTTCTGCAGGGAGATAACCCCTTTGGATCTTTCGTAGGGACCAATGAAAGGAATGTTTTCGAGATTTTTTTCCGAGAGGTTGGGAGAATTGGATGGATTGAGGAAGAAGTTTTTTGCATCCTTACGCAGCGTACTGATGCTTCCTGGTTTTCCTTCAACCAAAAGCATATCGTATGCATTGACGAGGACCACAAAAACATTTCGTTCGTTGATCTCAGGAACCGGAGCATCCTTGACCGGCATCGGGGGCAACTTCCTCGCCAATCCCAAATCAGTATCCATATTGGATACCATCAGAAAGAAACACAGCAGAAGGAATGAAATATCCGCCATGGATCCTGTATTGAGTTCGGGAGATTTTCTTGGCATAGTGATTTTTATTTAAGCATGTTTCTCACGCTGAAGAATGCGAGCAGTGCAACAAAGGCTGCCAGCAAAAGATAGATGGTATAGAGTCCTGAACCAATGATTGGGCTCCAGCCAATTCCGGTTCCGGTTTTTTCAAGAAGTTCAGCAGACACGTCGGTCTTTGGACTTATAAAGTAGAACAACAGCATGATGCCTACAATGGCAGCACCAGCACCAATAGAACCTATGCTTTTTCTTGCATTTGCAGCAAGAGAATAGATGGCAAACCCGACCAGTGCAACAATTGCAATAGCGAAAACAATATATGCGATATAAAGTCTGATATCAATTGATGCGAATATCATTGCGGCGCCAACCAAAAGCAAGGCTACTATGAGTAACGTATTTTTTAATGCTTTCGATTTCATGGCAATTATTGTTTTTTAGTGTTCTGAGCGCGGAAAATGATATCCATGAAGGAGATTGTACTGTCTTCCATTTCATTGACGAGTTTTTCGATCAGTGAAAGGATGTAGTTGTACATAACCTGAAGGATAATGGCAACGATAAGACCGAACACAGTAGTAATAAGAGCAACCTTCATACCGCCGGCAACGATGGTCGGGCTGATGTCACCTGCTTTTTCGATATCATCGAATGCCTGAACCATACCGACAACTGTTCCGAGGAACCCGAGCATGGGGGCCAGAGCGATGAAAAGACCAATCCATGAGAGGTTTGACTCGAGGCGGCCCATCTGAACACCACCATAAGAAACAACTGCTTTTTCAATATTTTCGATGCCTTCGTTGAAGCGGTCAAGACCCTGATAAAATACGCTGGCAACCGGTCCGCGGGTATTGCGGCAAACTTCTTTGGCGCCTTCTACGTCGTTGGCCTGAAGTGCTTCTTCAACTTTCTGGATAAGTTTTTCGGTATTGGTGCGGCTCATGCTGAGATAAATGAGACGTTCGATTACAAGAGCCAGACCGAGTACGAGAACAATGAGAATAGGAGTCATCCAGCCTGCACCTCCTTGGATGAATTTTTCTTTCAGTACCTGATGGAAGCTTTTCTCTGCAACAACTTCATCGCCTGCAGGAGTTACCTGTGTGGCAGCTGTATCGGCTGCGGTTGTGTCAACGGCTTCAGTTTTGGCTGTGTCTTTTTTTGCATCCTGGGCAAATGAAACCTGAGTAGCACCTAAAAAGAGTACTCCCATGATGGCAACCAGTGAAATCAACTTTTTCATAATGGATTTGATTTTCGTTTAGTTTGTTTTGTTGTTTGTTTTCAATTTCTTTTTGGTTTGCGGAGAGAGTGGGATTCGAACCCACGAGCCACTTTAGGCGACTACACGCTTTCCAGGCGTGCCTCTTCAACCGCTCGAGCATCTCTCCCTCTGAAACCGGCTGCTAAAATACAAAAAAATTGACACAGGTGAGGGCCCGAAAAATATTTTACGCTACCGTTAAATGATTCAGATTGCCCGTTTTTGAAAAATCAGGCAGAATGTCATGAAAAAACGCCACTGAAGGGTATTTTTGTCAGAAAAATATCAGATAAGAAGTCCACTTCCGCGAGTTCTTATTGTAACTCCATAAACGGTTGTTGCAGAAAGCCAGATTGTATTTAGTGCTTATATAGCCTGCCGGATCAAACGACAATGTATTAACAAATTTCCCCCGCTCATTAAAAAAATACATCTGGTAGTTCTGGTAGTTTACCAGCATGAATTCGTAGCCGCGATGTCCGGTATAAAGGACCATTCCTGAAACACATGATTCAAGATCTTTCTGCGACAGTCCCGAAAGCTGAATTTCTTCAAGCTCCAGCCCATCTTCGATGCTGTATGAATATATGTTGGAATCATATATTGTGTACATGACATTCTTCCGCGTATTAAAGGTCCCACCTGACTGGCTTGTGGGCTGATGCCGGCCACTGACCACAATTTCCGTGCGTCCGTCCGGAATTCCGGATTCGTCGAGATAAATTTTGTAGTACCCGCCATCATCATACAGGTTTCCTACCAGACAGTTCCATTTTTCATGGTAAGCCATGCCGCGGATATCATAGCCAATCTCTTTGCTGAAGATGCTTTTACCGTCTTCGGAGAAAATTTCCAGCGGATATGTCGCACTGCCACCATAAACGGCATAATAAATCCTTTTTTCTTCATTCCAGGAGACTGAGATTCCGTTGTTGCCGCTTTGTGACGATATCGCAAGTTCAATGTCCTTCCGGGGAATGTCTGCCAGCTGGGCATTCACTATTCCGAATGGCGCGAATAAGAGGAAACTTGCGAAAAACAGGATATAATTCGATTTCATTGAAATAATGTTTTATTATTTCAAAAATAATCGAATTCGTAGATTAAAGCAACTATAACATAGTTAAATAAAAAGGGAAAATGGACAAAAACTAATATAGACCCGATGTTTCTGAAAATCCCTGCTACAGGTACAGTCCTTCACCGGCAATCATCTGTGCAACAGGCTCGGGCAAAAAGCAGCGCATATCGTGGCCTTCTTGGATGGCACTGCGGATAAAGCTGGAACTGATTTCCATCAAAGGTGCATTGATTACTTCAACATGCGGATGGCCGACATGCGGCTCTCCGTCAAAGCCCGGACGCGGATACACAAGTATTCTGTTTTGATCGAGAATGGTTTCCCACGATTTCCATTTGTGGAATGTCTGAATGTTGTCCATACCCATAATCAGGCAGAATGCGTAATCCGGAAACTTCTCCTCCAGATGGACGAGCGTATTTATGGTATAATTCGGAGTCGGCAGGCCAAACTCAATGTCGCTTACGCGCATGCCGGGGAAATTTCCGATGGCACGACGGACCATTTCGAGCCGTGTGCGGCCCTGAATGAGCGATTTCTTTTCTTTCAGCGGATTCTGCGGCGACACAACAAACCAGAGTTCATCAATATTCCCGAATTCAAGCAGATAGTTTGCAATGGCCATGTGCCCGATGTGCGGCGGATTGAATGATCCGAAAAAGAGTCCGATCTGTTTTTTTGAAGTCATGCGCTGGTTTCTTTTTCAAAAATACAATATTTCTGAAAATGGCCGATTATGCACGGAGACGGATGGTTTTCGTTACAGACGTTACGCGTTACAATCGTTACAAATAGCTGTCAGCTGTCACCAATCAGCCGTCAGCTCAGAGAAGAAGCTGTTCCGTTACGCGTTACGAACGATACAGTCGTTACAAATTTTCACTTATAACTCATCGCTCATAACTCATAACTTATAACTTATAACTATTGTGAAATCTCGTTTTTTCACATACAAACTTCAAAAATCAAAAATCCCAAATCCTTATTCTTAAATCAATCCTTCCTTGTTCAGTGTTCAATGTTCTACAGTTCTTTCATCGGGTCCCAGAAATGTTTTTCAAAATCAACGATTTTATCATCAACAACGCTTATTCCTTCGCTTTCGAGCAGTTGCTGCATGACATCGGGGCCGCCGAACCAGTGCTTTCCGGTGAGCATTCCGTTGCGGTTTACCACGCGGTGTGCGGGAATCTGCACTGTGCTGGCATGCGATGCATTCATGGCATAACCCACGGTGCGCGAGGCCTGTGGCGATCCCAGATAGCGTGCAATGGCGCCATACGAAGTCACTTTGCCGCCGGGAATCAATTCCACCACTTGCCAGACCTGTTCGAAAAAGTCACTTTTCTTTTCCATTTTTTACAGTCGGAATGCGACGTAGCTGATTTTTTTACCCATTTCGAGCCACATCTTTTCATAAAAGGTTTGAATGGTATGCAATGGCCCGTCGCCGGGAAGAGCGTATAAATCGTCGATGCGTTCTATCATCCGGAGATTGTTTCCGGCAATTACTTCGAGCGTGTAATCAAACAATTCCCTGCTGTCGGTTTTCAGATGCACGATTCCGTTTTCGTTCAGAAATGCTTTGAACATATTCAGATAGCGCATCGAGGTCAGGCGCTTGTTCTGGCGGCAGCCGGGCTGCGGGTCGGGAAAGGTAATCCAGATTTCATCCACTTCGCCGGGTGCAAACCACAGATGCAGCAATCCGGCCTGTGAGCGTACAAAGGCGGCATTTTTCATGTCGTCGTCCTGAATGGTCCGTGCGCCGCGCCAGATGCGGGCTCCCTTTATGTCAACGCCGATGAAGTTTTTGTCCGGAAAGTGTTTCGCCTGGCCAACTGTATATTCGCCTTTTCCGCATCCAATCTCAACAATGAGGGGATTGTCGTTTCCGAAAAACTGTTCTTTCCACCTGCCCCGCATGGGATGTCCGTTGGGTGACAGCTGTTCGAAAGGCATTTCGAAATAATGCGCAAACGTTTTGTTTTCGGCAAAGTGCTGCAGTTTCTTCTTGGCCATATCCTATAAATTCTGATGCAGGAGCCAGATATCGCCTTTATTTTCGGCTGTTTTGGTCTTATTCAGAAAATCCAGCGCTGCTTCACGGGTGGAAAAACCTTTGTAGGCAACGCGAATCCTTCTGTCAGCTTCGGAAACAACCACAATGGCCTCGGAATAACCTTTTTGTTTGAGCGTATTGCAGTATGCATCGGCTTCGGCTTTATCAGCAAAGCTGCCGGCAATGACAAAATAAGAAAGGGGCCCTTCGGAAATGACCGTGTCGGCCGAAGCTGAGTCCTGAATCATGGTGTCCGGCTCAACGACAATATTTTGAGTTGTATCAACAGGTTTAGTCGTTGTAGTATCTGTAACCGCCTCTTTCCTGTCAAAGACAGAGATTGCTTTTTCCCAGAGTGGGAGTACGTTTTCGGGAACTTCTGGAACCAGAAACCAGGATGCGACCCCGCCACCAACAATCAGAATCAGCAGAATGAGCCATACACGAACACGCCTTTTGCGCTTTGGCTTGATGACCGGAGCAGCAGCCACCTGCTTGGTAACAACATCGGCAGTGAATTCCGGAAGTCCGAAGTTGAACGGATCAGCAGCAGCAATGAATTCAAGCTGTCCAGATTCTGTTGTATGCAGCTTTCCAATTCCTGCAAAGGGATAGGCGCCGCTTTTCTCAAGCTGAAACTTAATACCAACCACGTAATTGCCGGCTATTTCAATGGCTTCGGCCTCAAGTGTGATATTGAAATCGCTTTCCCTGAGCAGAATATCCCGTAGCCGGTTTTCCTCTGATTCTTGTTCAGCAAAGGTTACAGACGAGTGGGGTGGCTGGAAGTCGCGCCCCATGCGTTGCGCGGTTGCCGGAGTTTCGGTCAGTGTAAAAGTGCCAATGCCCTGGAGCACAATTTTCTTGTGTTTCAGCAGAAGGCGGGCAAATAAGGTGTCGTTTAAAGCTTGCATATCAGAAATAAAGGACCAAAATAAACAAAAAAACCCCGCTTTCGACGGCGAGGTGCTCGAAATATTTTGTTACGGACTAGCGCTTATGCAGCTTCTCGTCAGAAACAGTCAGTCTGTGACGACCCTTGGCACGACGGCGGGCAAGAACCTTGCGACCGTTGGCTGTTTCCATTCTGTGACGAAATCCGTGTTTGTTTCTTTTCTTGCGGTTCGATGGCTGAAAAGTACGTTTCATGACAACTCTCCTTTTTCAAATTTGGGAGTGCAAAATTAGAAAATCTTTTTGGATAACCAAAACTTTTTTGCTCTTTTAATTTTTTTAACCCCGATTTCCCCGCGAAACCTTAAAATGATTAGGTTTGTAACACGGTAGTTTTACAAATAATAAAGACCCCATCGAAATTATTGCCGGTGGATCAATTATTTGGTAAATCAATGACTTTGCAAAATCAGTAACCTGCATGATAAAAATTTATCAGGATTTTTTCAATCTGTATTCCCGCGAAAGCCGCAGACTGAGCCGTATTTTCAACTGGCTAGCTTTTTTCAGACTGGCAGCAATTGTGTCGTTTCTGATCATTGGCTGGTTTTGTCTCAATCATTTTTCCGCTGGTTTTCTTGGAGCTACTGTCGTATCGCTGCTTGTTTTTCTGATTCTCATGAAAAAGCAGGACACTATCCGCTACAGACTTGATCTGACCAATGCATTAAAGGAAATCAACAGGAATGAGATGGAATTCTTAAAAACCGGAAAATCCTCGTTTGAGAATGGTGCTTCATTTCTGCCCGAAAAGCATCCCAATGCAGGCGATCTGGATTTGTTCGGCGAGTTTTCTCTTTATCATCACTTGAACAGGGCTTCGACCACCATGGGTAAAAGACGCTTAGCCGAAAAACTGCTGGGTAACGGCTCCAATACTGACATTGAAGCAAAGCAGCAGGCCATTAAGGAATTGATGCCCGAAACAAATCTGCGGCAAATGATTCAGGCTACGGGCATGCTTGCAAAAGACAGCCCGGAGGATTTTCGCCGCATAGTGGAATGGAGCAGCGGCGTAACCAGCGATCTGTCGTTGCCGGCCAGGATTCTGTCGTTTGCAGGACCTGTTGTTCTGTCAGGTTTGATCGTTGCCTCATTCATCAGCGGAGCATGGTGGATTCCGTATGCAGCTTCCACGGTTTATATTTCCAACCTGATGATGCTCGGCACGCAGATGAAAAGAGTGAGAAACGAGATTTCGGGCGCCGACAAGGTGGATACAATATTGAAAAATTACAGCAGGATTGCCGTCCGGATTGAAGCGAAATCATTTCAATCGCCGGGGCTGCGCAATCTGCAAAATGTTCCGGGGAATGGCTCTGTGACCATCAGTCATCAGTTGGCAAAACTGTCGGCGCTGTTCCGCGGTCTGGAGTCAATATCCAATGTCCTGGCCTTATTCATTCTCAACGGATTGATGCAGTATCATGTCCATGCGCTTCATGCCTTGCTGAAATGGAAAAAGGAACATGCCGCAAGTCTTCCGCGCTGGCTTGACCGCATCGGTGAAGCGGAGGCGCTGAGCAGTCTGGCCAACTTCGCTGCCAATAATCCCGAATATGCGTTTCCTGAAATAGTGGCTGAGCCAGGTTTTTCTTTTTCAAATCTCGGACACCCTCTGATACTGCGCGAGAAGCGTGTCTGCAATGATGTTGATTTTGCAGATAAACGATTTGTCATTCTGACAGGCTCGAATATGTCGGGCAAAAGTACTTTTCTTCGCACGCTGGGATTGAACCTGATTCTGGCCCGCACCGGTGCGCCGGTTTGTGCTTCACACGCGCGTATGTTCCCTGTTGATGTGCTCACCAGTCTTCAGCAAAGCGACTCGCTCAACGAAAACGAATCTTATTTCTTTGCTGAAGTGAAAAGGCTCAAAGCCATTATGGATGCGGCTTCCGGCAAACCGGTCTTTATTCTGCTCGATGAAATCCTTCGAGGCACCAATTCCGACGACAAGCGCAACGGTACAATGGAGGTCATTCGCAAATTGGCTGCAATGAATTGTTACGGCGTCATTGCAACACATGATCTCGAAATCTGCAATATGGAACCGGATTACCCGGGCGTTTTATCCAACATGTGTTTCGAAGCTGAAATAAGAGAAAACGAGTTGTATTTCGATTACAAGCTCCACGGGGGTGTTTGCCGGAACAAGAGCGCCACTTTTCTGATGAAGAAGATGGGTATAATATAAAAAAAACCGCCCCTTTTAAGGGCGGTTTTAAAAATATTATTCAGGTTTTATTTGCTGGTGATTTTGAATTCCGTACGGCGGTTAAGCTGACGTCCTTCGTCGGTGTCGTTCGAGGCAATGGGTTTGTCGAATCCGTAACCAACGCTGGTCATGCGGTCTGAAGAAATGCCGGCAGCGATCAGATAATCAACCACAGCTTTGGCACGGGCCTGCGACAATGTTTTGTTGTATGCAGCCGAACCAACATTATCGGTGTGACCTGAAATTTCAATCTTGAGTGTCGGATTTTCCTTCATCAGCTGAACAAGGTTTTCAAGTTCGTTCTTCGATTCGGGACGCAGAGTGGATTTGTTGAAATCGAAGAATATATTCTTGAGCACGATTTCTTTACCAACTTCAACTTTCTTCAGATAGATGTCTTTCTCGATTTCCTGATATGCTGCAGCATTCGGGATGTCGAAGTTTTCTGAATGGAAAAGATATCCGTCAGCTTTCACTGCTATACCGTAGTTTTTGCCACTGGGGAGTGATACCAGATATTTACCGGTGGCGCTGTTGGAGGTGAATGTTGCCAGTTCTTCGTTTTTCGACAGGTCGGTCAGAATGATGCTGGCTTCAACCGGCTGTTTGGTGGCCTCATCGAGAATACGGCCTTTAAGCAGGGTGAGTGAAGCTGTGTTGACAGCCAAAGTTGATTCGATTACTTTTTCGCTGACAGGCTCTGTACGCCATGCGATCAGGTTGTCTTCGGCGTTGGTGAGAATCGGCTTTTCGAGAATAAATGTAACCCGGTAAAGATCGCGGTCTCCATAGCCATCCTTACGGGTATCACTCATCATGTAAGCGTGCATGCCGCTTGCAGCAATAGTAAAGAACAAGTCATCATCAGGTGTGTTGATCGGATATCCGAGATTGACAGGTTCGCTCCATTTGCCATTTTCAAAAGTGGCTTTGAAAATATCAAATCCGCCCATGGTTTTGTGCCCCTGTGAGCTGAAGTAGAGCGTTTTTCCATCCGGATGCATGAAAATGGATTCTTCATCATAAATGGTATTGAGTTCCTTAAGATTGATTGCCTTACCCCATTTTCCTTTTTTGTCCAGTGTTGACACCCAGATATCGCGACCACCAACGGAACCTTCTTTATCGCTGATGAAATACAGGGTGCGTCCGTCAGGACTAAGACTTGCTGAACTTTCGTGGAATTTGGTATTAATGGTTTTTGGCATTGCAACCGGTTTATCCCATTTGTCGCCTTTAAGCTTGCATTCATAAATGTCACCATTGTGAACATCCTTGTAAATGTACAGCGTTTGTCCGTCACCGCTAAGGCCGGCAGTAGCATCATGAACCTTGCTGTTGAGTGGTTTGCCGGGATTGGAAACTTTCCAGTCATCGCTGGCGCTTTCGGCAATGTAAATGTCTTCGTAGTACATCTGGTCCTGAGCATCCAGTTTTCCTCCGGTTGTGTTCGGACGGCGGCTGGTGAAGGTGAGGACTGATTCATCAGCATTGATAAATGGTGAGTATTCACGGTTGGCCGTATTGATCGATGCTCCGAGGTTGTCGATAAATACTTTTACAGGATTGGCAACCAATGCAATGCCGGTTTCACACTCCTGGATTTTTTTATTCAGTTCTCCGGCAACTTCGCTGTACTGTTTGGGAGTCAATTTGTTTTTAAAGGTCTTATAGGCCTCAATGGCTTCGTTGAATTTGTAATTTCCCTGATAGGCCGTTCCAAGCCAATAGTACAGTGAGTCGCTGCAGTTCGGGTTCAGAGATTCAGCTTTCTGAAGGTGTTCCAGTGATTTTTCGATATTGATTTTCCGGTAGCAGATACCGATTTTATAATTCAGTTTTGCATTGTTGGGATTGACTGCCTGAGCTTTCAGGTAGCTTTCAAGCGCGTTTTTACGGGCACCAATTCCCTGACCAAAATAGTTGTCTCCCTGTTCAATGTTTTTCAATGCCTCTTTCAGCACTTTTTTGTCGGATATACTGGCCTTGTCGAATTCAACATTCTGTGCACCAAGTGTAACAGAGATCAACAGGCAAACAAGTGATATGATTATATTTTTCATAGCTGTTTTTTCTGAATAGGTTATTGTTTGCACATTTGTTTGATATAAAACTCAGCATTCTTGATGCCGCCGTCCCTGGCTTTCTTCCAGTCTTCGCAGGCACCGTTGATGTCGCGGTTCATTTCTTTCGCATTGCCACGGTTCAGATACGCAGTAGAATAACTTCCGTTGAGTGTGATTGCCTTATCAAAGTCTTCGATGGCTGCAGCGTATTGCTCGGCTTTGTATCGCGCCGATCCACGATTGTTGTATGCATAGGCATATTCTGCATTTTTCTCGATTGCTTTAGTAAAATCGGCAATGGCGCCTTCGTAATCGCCTTTGTCCATTTTGGCCAGACCGCGGTTGTTGTAGGCAACATAATAATCCGGATCGGCATCTATTGCTTTTGAATATTCATAAATGGCATCATCGTATTTTTCCAGCTTGCGGTACACACTGCCGGTATTGTTGTATGCAAATGCCAGCTTGGGATTGGCCTTGGTGGCTTCCTTATAGCAACGGATGGCTTCGTCATAATTTTCCATCATTTTATAGCAGCTACCCATGTCGTTGTAAGCATAGGCGTAGGTGTAGCTTTCCTTGTCTATCAGGGCCTTTTTGTAAATCTCAATGGCGCCTTCGTAGTCTTTTTCATCATATTTCAGACTGCCGAGATAGTAATACGATTGCACATGCATGGCATCGAGTTCAATGGCCTTGTTCAGGTCGGCTCTGGCTTCATCAGGCAGATTGTCGTCGTATTTCATTTTGCCTCTCTGAAAATAGGCGTTGGCCGTAGGTCCGAGCTCAATGGCTTTGTCAAAGTCAGACATTGCGCCGGTTTTATCTTTCAGATCTGCCTTTACAATGCCTCGGTTGTAATAAGCTTTGGCAAAATCGGGTTTAATATTAATGGCTTCATTGAATTTGTTGAGAGCCTGTGTCAGCTGTCCGTTATCATACAGAACGGTTCCTTCATTGTATAAACGCTCGGCTTTCTGGGGGTCTTCAACCGGGATTCTGATAGTATCGGTTTGAGCCTGTAAGCCCCATCCGATGCCGCAGAGCAAAACAATTGTAATCAGACGTTTCATAATATGGTTTTTAAATAATCAGCTAAAATACAAAATGTATCTGATTCATAGTACTTTTTTTGTCACAAATATTTAAATTTTCATTTTTCCACTGTAATTTCAACCGCTTTATCCGGAATATTTAACTACTTTAGCAAAAAAAAGCACTTATGATTACAAAGGAACTTATCCGCCCGCAGAGTATTGTAGTTGTCGGAGCATCGCAGGATACCAAAAAACCCGGTGGCAAGATTCTCAAAAACATAATTGATAATCATTTCAGCGGTTCACTGTATGTAGTAAATCCAAAGGAACCTGAAATTCAGGGTGTAAAATGTCATGCAGATGTCAAAGACCTGCCGCAGGTCGATCTGGCTATCCTGGCCATTGCCGCCCGTTTTTGCCCCGAAACCGTAGAAATTCTTGCAAAGCAAAAGGGAACCAAGGCGTTTATTATTCTCAGTGCTGGCTTCAGCGAAGAAAATGCTGCCGGGAAAGAACTTGAACAGCAGGTTGTGAAAATCATTAACGAGGCCGGTGCCTGCCTGATTGGGCCAAACTGCGTCGGAATGATGAACTCCAACCACACTTCCGTTTTTACCAGCCCTATTCCTAAGCTCGAACCCAAAGGAATCGATTTCATTTCCGGCAGTGGTGCAACTGCAGTGTTCATCATGGAAAGCTGCATGATGAAGGGTGTCACCTTTGGCTCGGTGTGGAGTGTGGGAAACAGCGCCCAGATTGGTGTTGAAGAAGTTCTCGAATATCTCGACAATTCCTTTGTCCCGGGCGAAAGCTCTGTCATGAAAGTGCTTTATATTGAAAGTGTCAATAAACCTCGGAAACTGCTGAAACATGCGAAATCCCTGATCAGTAAAGGTTGCCGCATTGCCGCTGTTAAAGCGGGTTCATCTGATGCCGGAAGTCGCGCGGCCTCATCGCACACCGGTGCCATGGCATCGAGCGACGTGGCTGTGGATGCGCTTTTCCGCAAGGCAGGCATTGTACGTTGCTATGGCCGCGAGGAACTGGCTGCTGTTTCATCTGTATTCAGCTTCCCGAAACCCACGGGAAAAAATGTGGCAATCGTGACTCATGCCGGTGGCCCTTCCGTGATGCTTACCGACGCACTTTCTTCCAACGGCTTGAATGTTCCTCATCTTGATAATGAGGCCTCAAAAGAATTGCTCACAAAACTGTTCGCAGGTTCTTCTGTAGCAAATCCCATTGACTTTCTGGCAACCGGCACTGCACAACAGCTTGATGAAATCCTCAATACCTGCGAAAACAAATTTAACGATATCGATTCAATTGCTGTCATCTTCGGAAGCCCAGGCCTGTTCGAGGTTTTCGATGTGTACGATGTGCTTGACAAACATTTGAGAACGGCAAAAAAACCAATTTTTCCTGTGCTCCCTTCTATCGTCAATGCCAAAAAAGAAGTCGATTATTTTGTGGACAAAGGCAATGTGTTTTTCCCCGACGAAGTGGTGTTTGGGCGTGCACTGGCCCGCGTGATGAATACGCCCGATCCGCTCGATGCCGATGGAATGCCAGCAGTTGATACAGCTGCCATCCGCCGGATTGTCGACAACGCGAAAGATGGCTATCTGCTTCCTGAAGATGTTTCGGCCATGCTTGATGCAGCAGGCATTCCGCGCGCCGGAGAAGCCACTTCGGATAAAGAGGACGAACTTGTTGCCGCAGCCGAAAAAATTGGATACCCGCTTGTAATGAAGGTTGTGGGCCCTGTTCACAAAAGCGATGTCGGTGGTGTGGTGCTTAGTGTAAAAACAAAAGAAAAGCTGGTGGAGGAATTCCGTCGCATGATGCAGATAAAAGATACCACTGCCATTCTGATTCAGCCCATGCTGAGCGGTGTTGAGCTGTTTGCCGGCGCTTCCCGCGAAGGCGATTTCGGCCACCTGATTCTCAGCGGTCTCGGTGGAATATTTGTCGAGGTTCTGAAAGATGTCACATCGGGACTGACGCCACTGGGAAAAACCGAAGCCAGAATGATGATTGAAGGTCTGCGCGGAAAGAAAATTCTGGAAGGTGTCCGTGGACAGAAGGCCGTAGACAAGGATAAGTTTGCCGAAATTCTTACCCGTCTGTCTGCCATGCTGCAGGCTGCTCCCGAAATAGCAGAGATGGATATCAATCCGCTGCTGGGCGACGGATCGAAAATTGTTGCTGTTGATGCCCGCATCAACATTAAGAAATAGCTTTTGAACTGATTTTAGGTACAGGTTTTGTGTGGCGGCTGACTTTCGCACCAGGCTCATTTCTAAACTTATAAATCTACGGCTATGAAAAAACTGTTTTTCTTTTGCGCAGCAATGCTGGTTTTAGTATTGGCGCAGGCTCAGGTGAATACCTACACAACCACCGGCTCCGAAATTAAACTTACAGGTGTCTTGCTCGAGGATTCGATAAATGCAACACAGATTCCGCGTGCTACATTCTGGTTCAATTTCAGCGAATACTTCCATTTTGACGTAGCTGAGTCTTTTGGTTTTTTTGTTGGAATTGGCATTGAGAACATCGGATACATTGCGCAGTATAATGATTCATTAAACACCAAAGCCAAGTATCGGAGCTATATGGCAACGATGCCCATCGGATTCAAGGTCGGCAACTTTGACAAGGATAATCCCACATTCTTTTTTGCCGGAGGAGCTGTTTCATTACCATTTCATTTCAAGGAGAAGATTTTTTATGACGATAAAAAAGATCTTATTTTTAAGGAATGGTTCAGCAGCCGTACCAATTTTTTCCAGCCATCGGCATTTGTCGGGGTTACATTTCCGAATAAAATGAGTCTCAAAGTGCAGTATTATTTTGAAAACTTCATGAACAGCGGGTTTACAGACAATGTAAATGGCGTTGTATTTAAGCCATATAATCACATTACACAATCAAATATAATTGCTGTAACTTTGGGCGGTAGTTTCACAGGAATTAAAAAGAAAAAATAGTTCGTATGAAAATAAAAGACCTTGTTTTTGCCGGAATTTTTCTGATCATTTTCATTCCGTTCTTCATTTTTCCTGAAGCTCTTGAATGGTTTAAAACCATGACAAAAGAGTACGGTTTACTAATGAGTATGCTGAAATTCGCAATCCTGGCCACACTCGGAGAATGCCTGGGTTTGAGAATCAAGACAGGAAACTATTATTACAAGGGATTCGGCATTCTTCCAAGAGCTTTTGTATGGGGCTTTCTGGGCATGTTCATCTTTTTCGCATTTTTCATTTTCAAGGCCGGCGTTTCAGCAATGCTTGAAAATGTATTTGGTATCGAAGGCGCTGTGGCTGCGCTCAAAGGAGATTTCACCACAACCAAACTGCTTACTTCGTTTTTTGTAAGTGCCTTTCTGAACATCATTTTCGCTCCGGTCATGATGACTTTTCATAAGATTACCGATTCACACATAGAGCGCAATGGCGGAAAACTTTCGTGCCTCGCAAAATGCATCCCGATGGGACCAATCATGACCGACATCAACTGGAAGGTGCAGTGGGGCTTTGTTTTCAAAAAGACCATTCCTTTTTTCTGGATTCCTGCACATACAATCACATTCATTCTTCCCGGCGAATTTCAGGTACTCTTTGCAGCGCTTCTGGGTGTGGTTCTGGGCGTCATTCTCGCTGTCGCCAGTCAGATGGGGAAAAAGTGAGCAATATAAGATTGCAGATCTGAGCAAGTATATTCCATCGTTCAATGGCTCTTCTGTATCGCTTTAAATCAAAGTCGGGCGTAGTCTAAAAATTTTTAAAGTTGGGCGTAGTTTCCAAACTACGCCCAGCAATTTATATTATCAGACTACGCCCAACCTGTTTGAAAAGCGCTAC
>CAZJOL010000041.1:0-4742 GCA_964547605.1 uncultured Bacteroidaceae bacterium
ACCCTGCGCGGCTTTGACGAAAAAAGTATGCCTTCATCAATGTATTCAGTTTCCACGGCAGAGCTGCGTTTCTTCTTTGAAAAATACAGCTACCTGACATTATTTACTGATTACGGAATCGTGCGCCAGATGGTAAATTCCGCCTTTACAAACCGCTATTATTTTTCAGCTGGAACCGGATTATCGTTTAGCACCAAAGCCGGAATTTTCAATATTTTTTATGCACTTGGCAAACAAAATCCTGGTGATTTCGCATTGAGAAACGGCAAAGTTCATTTCGGGTTTGTCACCCGGTTTTGAGAATTATTTTCTGCAGAAAACATTGTATTTTAAAATACACCAAATGGCTCTGAATCCATCTTTGGCGGTTATTTTCTTACCTTCCTCGTACGTGCGGCCATAATAGGAAATACCCACTTCATATATACGCACATTTTTTACTCTGGACACTTTTGCAGTCACTTCGGGCTCAAATCCGAAGCGTTTTTCGCGCAGATTCAGACTTTTAATAATGTCGGCTTTGAAGAGTTTATAACATGTTTCCATATCGGTTAAATTCAGATTGGTAAACATGTTCGAAACTCGCGTCAGGAAACGGTTCCCGATTGAGTGCCAGAAAAAGAGAATCCGGTGCGGATTTCCGCCCATGAATCTGGAGCCATAGACTACATCAGCATTCCCTTCAACTATGGGTTTCAGCAGATCATTGTACTCGCGCGGATCGTATTCGAGATCAGCATCCTGAATGATGATAAAATCACCGGTCGATTCTTTTATTCCTCTGTGCAAAGCAGCGCCTTTACCCATATTTTTCGGCTGCGAAAATATTTTTATTCCGGCATCGGGATGCGCCTGAACATATTTGTCAAGAACTTCAAGTGTATTGTCTTTTGAAAAATCATTGACAATAATGATTTCCTTCTGCAGATTATTAATTAACCGGACATCAATCACTCTGTCAAGGATCAGATGTATTGTTTTTGCTTCGTTGTAGGCCGGAATAACTATTGACAGTGTCTCAGACATATTGAAATTTTTCTCAAAACTACAACAATTTGAATAAATCAATTACATAAATTAGCAAATTGGTTGAACAATCTTTACTATTTTTGCTGCAACAATACAATTACAAACCAGTATATGAAACTAATCCCATCAAAGCCAGTCTGGGGAAAAACAGTCTTCGTGGGGCTGATAATTCTTACTATATTCACTTCTTTTAAATGGTTCAGCTATAATCAGAAAAGAAATGCAGAGAATGACTGGAAAGGAAATCTATGGGCTGATGCAGGTGGATACTATGTTTACCTTCCAGCTTTTTTCATGTACAATTTCAATACAGAAAAACTGCTTGAAGGAATAAATAATGAAGTTAATTCTGCCGGAGAAATTCTATGCATTGGCAATGGTGGAAAAATCATTGATGGAAAAATTAGCACTAAATACTACATCGGTGTTGCCATCATGCAGGCGCCTGTTTTCCTGACCCTTTATGCGTATGATTCGATTGATGGCAATACGGGTAATGGATTTACTGCGCCCTATACAAAAGTACCGGTAGTTTCAACTGCATTATATTTCATTTTATCATTCCTGTTTCTGTTCAAGCTCCTCAAAAACTATGTTTCGAGAAATATTTCACTAATTATTATTTTCACAGTGGTTTTCGCCACAAATGCAATCTATTATTTCACGGCCTTTCCGGGATTCAGTCATGCCTATTCGTTTTTCCTGATATCAGCATTTCTGTATTTTTCAAAAAAGTTTTCACAAGAAAAGAAAAAGAAACAGATTTATCTGCTGGCAATAATAACATCATTTATCCTGATTACACGCCCGGTAAATGTGCTGGTTGCATTAGTGTTTTTTACCGAAAATAAGTTCACAGACCTTAAGAGCGTACTTAAATGGAAGGATATTGTTGCATTTGTGATGCTGGGGCTGCTAATCTGTCTGCCTCAATTATTGTATTACAATTACCTTACAGGATCTTTCATGACATATTCTTACGGTGACGAGGGATTTACAAATTTGAGTAAGCCCTATTTGGTTGAGTTCTGGTTCTCGTTTTGCAACGGGCTTTTCACGTACAATCCAATATGGTTTCTATTGGTTTTTATAGCCGTTTTCCTGTCGGTAAAAAAAAGCAGGATTGGGCATTTCACTCTGTTGACATTTATTATATTCTCATACCTTCTTGCATCCTGGCATGCATGGGCGTTTGGTTGTAGCTATGGATCGCGGAATTTTGTCGATTTTCTCCCTATATATGCCGTTGCGATGGCTGTTTTTTATCAGAAATTCCTGACTAAAAAAATTATTCCGGTTGTGCTGATCGCAGTATACATTGGAGCATCGACATTATACAATTTCACCCTCATGAAAAATTACGAAAAGTGCTTTTTTGGTGACCATTGCTGGGATACAGAATCTTTCATAAATAAAAACCTGCTGAAATAATATTCAATAAATCAGAAATCCGGGCAGGCGTCTTTGTAATAGCGTTTCCCTTTGTGGAATTTTGATTGACCTTTTTTGCAGTATCCTTTGGCAAAACTCATTTTCCAGCTGACGTAAATATCGCTGCCGTAGAAATCGAACCAGCCTGTCCACGATGAAAAATAATCGGTGCCGATGGTCAGGTTCCAGAAGCGTAAAGCAAGTCCAGCACGGAGCCTGCTCCATTCGTAAACAGATAAAGGGATGCTGAGTTCGAACCTGCGCTTTTCAAAACGCGGTGTGAAGCTGAGCTGCGTGGGCCTGATGACTGAGTTCTTAAACACGGGCATCGGATACACAAACGAAGTATTGAAAAACCAATAACCCACCGGATGCCACTCGTATTGCAGCGATACAGCGGTCGGCAGACCAATGGTGAATTCTCTTGCATCAGCTTCAGTATTGTGCGCAAAATGATTATTGAATTCGTTTCTGAAGCCGTCAACACTTTGCGGATCGAAACTATTGAATCCGGGCCAATAGGTTTCAGCATCGTCATATGAATAGACAAAAGCATTGTCGCGGAATTTCACGTATCCGAGATCAAGAATACTGATGCCGAATTTGTATTTATAGGAACTCCATTTTTGCGCACAAAGCTGTCTGACCCGCATAAATCCATTACCGTCGCGCTTTTTCTGAAATACAAATCCAAGATCAACCGCCCATCCTCCGCCCAGAGTCATGCCCTGATCTGAAGAGTATTCATTGTTCGAATAATCCATAGGTATAGCCGCTGCAAATTCAGCATCAAGTTCTTCAACAGCCAGTGTTGAATCATCATACACTATGTAATGGGCATATGGCGAATTGAAATAGGAGCCACCCAATCCCATCGTTTTTTTCAGCGTTGCGCCGAAAGCCATGTAGGTTGAGGAAAATGTTGTAAAAGCTTTCGAATAACTCAACGCAATCTCGCCCCATGATAATGCCGATGTTTTCATATTGCGCAGCTCGTAAAATTCATTTTGCTGTGGGACGAAATCAATTCCTTCGTACATGAATTTCGAAGTATGATATTCAATCCCGCGTGTACTGCCGGCTCCACGCACCGACATCTGCAGTCCGAATGCCTGATCGCCCTTGCAAAGCATGAATGACGGCAACTCTAACCGCGTGCTGAAATTGGCATGCAGATTTCTCTGCCTATCGTAAGAATCCTTCAAAACGGGGGTTTCATCACCAAAATCAACAACGGGAGTAAGAATCTCCATAAAATACAATTCTTCATGAGGCACATACAGACTGTTGTTTTCGCCGAAAACATCAAGTGTCACAATATTTATATCAAGCCAGTATTTCGAATCAACCATGCCGGCCGGATTGATCAGGTTTGAATTGATGCCGGCGTAATTGCTGTTCACAACACCCCACATTTCCTGCGAGGAGGCAGGTTGGAACCAGAAAACAGACAATAACAACACAATCAAAAAGTAACCATTCTTCATAGAAACACTGAGATTAATCATGAGACCGGCCATACATCTTCCTTCACCCGATTGAAGACACGAATATACGAATTATTCAATGTATTGCTGAGCGGTTAATAATTTCTTTGAAAAAATTTGGTACTTTAGCGTCATGTTTCAGTATGCTGTTTTTATTTTCATGCAGACGCTGATCCGCATCATGCTGGAAAAAAACAAAACCTGCCGATAAAGAAATCATCAAAATCCAATAAATGAAAAAACTTGTTTTCGCTTTGCTGCTATTGTTTCCTGCATTGATCATGAATGCACAGGAAACCACCTATCAGGGCGTCATTGAAAAATTCTTTTCCATCTATAAAAACGATGGTCCTGAGAAAGCGATTGATTATATATTCTCGACCAATCCATATCTGGAGCCCAATTCAGAGCAGGTTACCGCAATCAAACTCAAGTTGGCCACTGCTGTTGCTGTAATCGGCGATTATTACGGATTCGATCCGGTATCAGTGAAAGAGCTGGGTCCTTCGATGACTGTCGGCACCTACATGGTCAGGTATAAACGTCAGCCGCTGTTCTTTACTTTTATCCTTTACAAGCCAGATAAATTGTGGCAAATTCAGACATTGCGCTTCGACGACAAAATTGAAGCATTGCAGATGAATGATTTTGAAAACAAGGCTGCAACTAAGTAAACGATAGCATTGCCCGCTTTCGGGCTGTTTATTTTTCGATGTAAAAATCTCCGTTGAGTTTCACAACGCCGATTGAGTTGTTGTCTGGCTTGTCTACATTCAGATGAACAGAGCCGCAGAC
>CAZJOL010000041.1:4842-15363 GCA_964547605.1 uncultured Bacteroidaceae bacterium
CGCCGATTGAGTTGTTGTCTGGCTTGTCTACATTCAGATGAACAGAGCCGCAGACCGAATTGCGATCGATCTGATGTATTTTCACAGCACCCGGATCAGGCAAGCCGGTGGCCCAGTTGAACCAGATGGTTCCGGCATCGGTTTTTAAATTGACTTTCGCAAAATAATCACTTTCGAAATCCATGTTTTTGTAAATACCAGCATGCAGCGTCTTGCCGTTTTTTGCCTGCAGTGAAATTTCCACAATAACATCTTTATCGGCTCCTGAAGCCAGCTTTGAAACGCCTGATAATTTTATTTCAGCTAAGGAGTCGTTGATGAAAATAAATTTCTGATCAATGATTTTAAAAACACTGTCCGCTGTAATAAATGTCGTATTGTCCTTCAGCTCTTTTTTGTCAACAAAAAGCGACAATGAAGTTTCCTTCACACATTCATTCCCGGCTGAACTGGAATCACTACTGCCCGCCTGCTGATTGCCTCCGCATGATGCAAGGAGGAATGAAACGGAGACAATTAAAAAAAGAATACCGATTTTCGTTTTCATAAACGGTGAAATTTATTGAGAAACTCACTTACTACACTGCAAGCCAGATTCAGACGATCGTCGCCATCTCCGGAAATTTCAACCACATTGTCATAATAATTCACAATCTGCTTCCTGTAAAGGTCCATCAGATATTCGCGCCTGTCAGGGTCTTCGCGCTGGGGGTCAGGCTCCCAGGGCATATCGGTGTTGCACAGCAAAACGAGATCGTAATTTCTTTCTTCCAACTCTTCAGTTATCCATGAATGGCAACGGCCGAATTTATCATCACACCAGATTTTGGTAACCAGCAATTCTGTATCACAAAAAACGATTTCACTTTCAATGACGGCCCGATCTTCGCTCAGAATCTGCTGTTGAGCAATATGCAAAATGTCGTCGTAATTGTATGCGCGTCCGAGATTTTCGAGATATATACGTGCAAACTCCGGGATTGCAACACCGCTGAAATGCGCAGCCAGATATTCCGTGAGCGTTGTTTTTCCAGTGCTTTCAGGTCCTGTTATGGCTATACGAATATTTTTATGCATCAACAATTTTCATTTTTCTTTTCCATGAATAATATCCAATCACAGCCATAATACTCAGAAAAATATAAAGTACCAATGTGGGATACATCTTCTGATAAGTGTACAGGTAACACGAAATTACATCTGCGACGAGCCATACGAGCCAGTTTTCAAGTTTCTTGCGGGCAAGCATCCATGTTGCAGCAAAACTCAGAGCCGTTACAAGACCATCCAGTATCGGAGTGCCTGAGTCTGTGAATTTATACAATGCCCACGCAAAAATCATGAAAAAAGCAAATACTGTAACGACCGTGTAGATCCATGTACGCAGGTTTGTGTGCGAGATTCGCAATTTTAATAATTTGCTTCCGTGTTTGTCGCCAAACCGCCATTTCAAATAACCATACACACTCATGGCAACGTAATAGATCATGAGTATCATAAGCGCGTACAAACGCTGCGACACATAAACCCAGATATACATTGACACATTGAGGATGCTCACCACCCAATAAAATGAATTGACGCGGATCTGCAGAAAAACGGCAACAATGCCCAGCGCAGCCGCTGTCAGCTCAAACCAGTTGGAGGCGATATAATTCAGGGCTTCATTCATTTATGCGGATTGTAATCCTTGTCCAGTGTTGCATTGGCCATCTTCAGAATAAATATGCTGTGCGGCAGTTCCATGGCCGATTCAATTTCGTGTGTGATTATGCGCATCACATCGGCATATTCACCAAAAATCTGGGTGCTCATGCCATTTGATTTCACTGCAACTTCGCTGTATGAATTCAACTGCGCAATAAATTTCTTTATCGGTTGTTTGAACTCCTCTGTCAGCGGGTAATATGAAATGTCGATGCTGATTTTCATGGTTCGCTTTTTTTGATTATTCAGCAATATCTTTCTGGGCTTTTCTGCTTTTGATAATCTTGTACAGATAGAACAAGGCAGCACCACCAAGAACGGCCAGTACTACCAGATCAATGATGTGAGAATATTTCATCACCTCATCCCAGTTTTCACGCAGCATAAATCCAACCCAGGTCAGAAAAGTATTCCATATTCCAGCACCAATGGTAGTGAATAAAATGAATTTCGGAATATTCATCTTTCCGAATCCGGCCGGAATTGAGATCAGATGACGTACGATCGGAATAAAACGGGCAATGAGAATCGTAATTTCTCCGCGTTTTGAAAAGAATTTTTCCGATAATTCAAGATGATGCTGATTAAGCAGCAAATATTTCCCAAAGCGCGCGATAAATGGCTTTCCACCATAATAACCAATGTAGTACGAAATCATGGAGCCGACAATGCTGCCAAGTGTTGATGCGATAATTACGCCTGTCCAGGTGAGTTCACCATCCACAATGTTGAATCCGGCAAACGGCATCACGGCTTCGCTGGGCACCGGAAGCACCATGCTTTCCATCACCATTAATACAAAAATGCCGACGTATCCTGTTGAAGCAATAAAGGCAGTGGCCCACAACGCAATCTTTTCTGTAATTCCCATTTTTCTGATATTATGGCTCAAAGTTAGAAACAATTCAATAATCAGACGAAGCAAATGTCGAAATCTGACAAATATCAAACGCAAAAAAAATATTTCTCCCGATTAAAATAATTGTATTTTCACCGACGTTTATATTTCATTGAGCCGATTATTCACCCAAACACCTGAGCCATGAGAACCATCATCTTTGCAGCATTACTGCTTGTGTCCGCTGTTTTGCAGGCGCAAATGATTTCGGATCTGCAGAAATCCGGCAGCATTAAATGTTACACCATCGGCAATGATTCTAGCGTACATTATGCACAGCCGCTGGCCATACGGCTGGTGAATGCGGCCAGAACAAAACTCGAAGTGAAAATTCCGGCGGGCTTTGTTTTTGTTGCCACAGACTCATCGTATCAGAACATTGTTATCACTGAATCGGTTGTCGCTACACTGCAACCCGGACAAACGAAGCAGATAAACCTGCGCGGTATGTGCATGGAACGCAGCGATCATGCGCCAAGCGGAACATGTCATTACAACCCGGACAAAATGGCTTCGGATAAAATAGTCAAGCTGGCGCAGTTCATTGAAAAAAACAAATTCTGGTCTCCGGCCGGACAGCAGGCCATGTGGACGCTCATCAATGATGAGCCGCTGTACGCTGTTTCATCACTCGATACCTCACAGGCAGCCATTCTTCAGAAATATCTGTCGGAAATTACCGGTAAAAAAATTGAAGAGATTCCCGAAGACCAATCCTATTTATACGATTATCAGGCAAAGCCACACAAAGTGACTGTCGGCGGCGAAGTTGAATTCAATATGAAACACAAAATCATGGTCGTGTGGGCACTCTACAGCGAAGACGGTATTCTGCTGCGCGAAATGTACAACGGTCCGGTTGAAGGACATCAGACGCTTACATTTGAATACGATGCCGAGGTGTATTCCGATCCGGTGTATTATCTGAAGTTGGTGGCCGACGATAAAGTGCTTTACAATAAAAGGTTGTCTTTTGACCGGTAGATTCTGTGACCGGGACTATCTCAAAAGTTACTGCAGCAAAAAAAACAACCTCGAAAAGCGAACCGACCTTCCAGAGTCCACAATGCAATGAAGGACCTGGAAGAGTCGGATGCTGAGGCCTCTTGAACCCGACGATTCCGTGTCCGCTCTTTCACTCAAAAAAAAGACAAGCGGACGCCAAAATGTCGGATGCTGAGACCTCTTACCAACTATTCCATGTTCTGCGCAGGGTGTAGTCTTTAAATATTTTGTGCAGGGTTTAGTCTTGGAGACTAAACCCAACCGTTCATTTCTTAAGACTACACCCATCGGTAGAACTATGGAGTGTTGGATTGGTGCGGTTTGTTTTAAGACACCCATGGATTTTAAAATATTTGTTTATATTTGTCTCAAAATACCTCAATATTATGAAACTAATCATGTTTTTCATCGCAGCATTTGCCACTATGGCATCATTAAACATCAATGCACAAAACACTTTCAAAATCTCTCTTGCAGGACAGACAACCGACACCGTTTCGCGGCAGGAGATTACTGCCAACCCGATTGTAGCAGTAATCGGTGTTTCACAAGCAGCTGAATTTGCAGTTGAATCTTTTGAGTTTACTTATATGAATTCCGACGGAGATCTGGTTTCCTTTGCAGCAAAAAGCAACCGTCTGAACGATGGAATGTTGAGTGCGCTTAAAAACACATCACTGAAAAAAATTTATCTGGAAAACGTTTTGTTCACACTGAACGGAGAAACGAGACCAGCAGCCAGTGCAACATTCTATCTCAAAGACTGATATCACTCACTAAGCTTTTGATTCATTAAAAACTGATTGTTTTAAAACAAACAAAGCCCGATTCCAACTGAAAGCCGCGGCAATTCAGCAGAATGATATGGTGCTTTGACAATGTCACTCAGCCGGTAACGGCCGAAAATGGTGAATTTGTTCAGACCGATGGCGGCATATAATCCGTACTGATATTTTTCGACATAATGCAGGCGGCTGATCCGGCTACGCTGAAACTGACCAAAGTCAATCTCATCCCTGTAAGCCAGGCTGCGGCCGGGAATCCAGTCAAGGTATGCACCGGCATCGAGGTAATGACCAATATAGTTTCCGCGCCGGGTGTCGAAGTTGAAGCGCAGATACAACCCCGTTCCAATCGTTGTCAGTCCGATGCTCTGTGATTTATGGATAAGCGAATCCGGAAATGTTTTCGCATCGGTCTGCGAATACACAAAACTGTACGTGTTGAAATCGAGCAGATAGCCAACCGCCAGGAAATTGCTGATGCGGTGCTTCCACATCCAGCCAACACGCAGGCCTGATGATGAAAAAGGTTTGACCGGTGCTGCATCATTGGACTCATAAGGAATTGCAAAATGCCATCCCACAAATGAGTTGAAAAAATGCTTCCCATTCGGACCTGTTTCAGGGCGAAGGGTATCGAATGGAGTCACGGTCTCATCGAGCACAGGATACTGAGCCATCGCGGCCGAAACAATCAACAGAAACAAAAAAGAAAATGATATTTTTTTCATGACAATGATTTTAGAATGTATAGGTTTCGTCCTTACCGTCAAAATGCACCCGCAGAATGTCTCCGGTTTTGAAATCGCTTTTGCTTATGCGCAGTACCTCAAAGTCAGATACAGTCATGACTTTATACCATGACAAATATCCGCTTGCATTGCTGCAATGCACATAACAATAATTGTTTTCGGTTGTGTCGGTCGGATCTACGGCAACAGAAACAATTACTGCTGTATCGGTTATCGATATTTCAATTTCGGCCAGGGATTCCTCCGCTTCGGTATTCAGAAAATACGATGCCTGCGGAATGCCATATCCATGTGCATAATCGTAATAGGGATACAGATGTCCCGACTTCTGAATTTCGAGAAACATATCATATGACTTAACCCCGGGTTTTGCCTGCATGGCACAGGCCGCAAAGCCTGCAGTCAGCGGCGACGCAAAGGAAGTTCCGTAATGAACTCCCGGACCTTTCTTGCCATAGGCATACACCTGTCCGGCTGCACAAACATTGGGTTTCAGACGACCATCGGCTGTAGGCCCAAACGAACTGAAATTGATGTGAGAAGCCACATAAGGATCAACACCTCCGACCGACAAAATGCTGTCAGCATCAGCAGGGGCACCAACATATTTCCATTTACTGTCGCCGTCATTTCCGGCCGCATTCACCACCAGAATTCCTTTCGAAGCAGCCATATTGGCTCCTCGGGAAACAAATGATGTCTGACCATCCATTTCATACGGGAAGTACCGGTGAAAAGTATATCCCAGACTGCTGTTGACAACATCGGCCCCGTTCTGGTCGGCCCATTCAAGGGCTGCCACCCAGTTTTCCTCTTCGGAATACGGCTCGGCATTGACTTCGGTGCGTGCCAGCAGAAATTCGGCATCAGTGGCCATTCCAAACGGATCGCCGGCCGTGTCGATTCCCGCAATGCAGCACATTACCGTTGTTCCGTGCGAACTGAAACCATACACATTTTCCTTGTTGCGTGTGAAATCCCAGGTCTTAATAATGCGGTTGTTATCGCGGACATGCTTAAAACAAGGCAGGACATCGACATTCGGAAAGCCACCATCAAAAATGGCAACCCGGACGCCCTTCCCAGTGATTCCGGCCTCGCGAAACAGACTTGCCTGCATCAAGTTCAGCTGTTTGCCCTGAAGCCCGGGCGCACTATTAATAACAACGGTATCTGGAGTGTCTTCGGCAGCCACAAAATGTCCGGCTCCGGATTGTTCAATTTTTGTCACAAATGACAATGCCCGGATGTTATCAATCTGACTTTCAGTTGCATACAGGCAAACCGCATTAAACCACCGCGAAGCGAAAGTAACGGAGTCGCTCAGTGACCCCAGTGCACTCACATATTGCTGATTAACAGGCACATCAGAATAATCCCAAACAGGAATTTCATTTATGATACGGCGCTCAATGGCCTTTGAGTCGAAAAACGCATATGGGTCATAGCCCGCAGTGTCCTTGTCGCTGAGAAATACCCAGTATTTGTTTTGTGCATGGCCTAAAAATGTTAGCAAACAAATAAAGGCAGTCAAATATCGTCGCATGTTTTTTTGGTAAAAATACGGAATTCTTAAAAATTCCATACAAACATGCTAAAATCATTAAAACACTGTATTAAAGCGTCTTAATAAATCCTCGCCATCTTTCATTTTTCTCGCACTTTTTGATTTCAGGTTGCAAATTCATCCCAGAAAATAGCCATTCATCACAAAATTGCGTTTGACAGTGAACAATTATTTCCAACCTACAATACTGATTATCTGATTTTTACTAAATCTATTAAGTAACCATCCCTTGTAATTATATCAATTACCTTGCACAAAAACAATGTATATCGACATTATTTCACAATTAAAAGTATATTTGCAAATGACTAACGAAGTGGGAAATTACTTATGCGACGAATGGATAGATTAGTTTGGCCGGGTTTGCTGTTATTGACAATAATGAGTGTTTTGTTTCTTGCAATCAATCCGGAAATATTGACCGGAAAGAAACTCTGCAAGGCATATAGGGTTGAGGAAAGACAAAACGCTGCTTTTGCCAGCGCAAATAAGATGGTTGCCGGGTCACTTGTTCAACAAATTGCATTTAAAGCGCATTCTTACAAGTTCGATGAAATGACTCAGAATTTAAAAATAGCTTTACGCCTGATTCCCAGCGAAAAGAAACCAATTTGGAAAAACTCAGAAAAAAGGCACGATCAGCAGTTTGTGAAAGCCAGCTCAGGCCTTTGCCCGGGTGCATATGAGCACGCGCTGTAAATCAATGAATGAAACAATATGGCAAAACCAATATTCCATCGTCCTCCTTCAGGCGTATGCGGAATCGTCGGTTTCGCTGTTGAACTCAGAATGAAACTGATGGAGTTTTCTTCGGATAATATTTGGGGACATACTCATATTGATGAAATATTATATGGCAGAGAAATTCTTTAATAATATCTTTGTTGTTCTGTAAATAAACCGATGTCCACATTCGATTATATCATCAGTCTGATTCCGGTTGCTGAATGTGTTTTTTCAGCAGCGTTGTTTCTGTGGTTGTACCGCAGAAGCAAAGAGAATCCTCAGGTTCGGCTGAGTTTGTTTTTTATGTTCCTGAGTTTGTTCTACCTGATGTCAGTACTGTTTTACGGCGGGCTGCATCAGCTGACACCGGTTTTATATGTTCTGTCATTGCCGGTTACTCTTTCGATTTTACCAGCGTTTTATATTTTTCTGACATCGATAACCGGGCGTTATAAAAACCATTCAATTCGGAGGCATATTCATTACGCACCGACCGTGTTTTTCTTCTGGATGCTGATGCCATTCTGGTTTGAGCCGGCTTCAGTTCAATATGATTTTACATCAGGGAATCTTCATGATGTGTCGAATTTACCACTTCTGGCATTTATCAGGAATGTTTATCGGATTGGTGTTTATACAGTTATTCATGCCCAGTTCGTTGTATATTTTATCCTGATATTAATAGAATTACGCAGGTGCAGACGCCAGATTGAAAACCGGTATTCGTTCAACGAACAAATGAATCTTTCAGGAATAACCTATTTTGTTCTGTTTTTCATTTTACTGTATATACTAATAATATTTTCTCACTTTCTTGGAGTGTCAATTTATCCAGTATCCCGAATCATTTTCAATATCGTGTCTTCAGGAATTATATTTTTCCTTATAATCAGGGGATTGAAATTCCGCAAAATGACAAATGTCGAGGATGCTGAAAAGGATGGCGTTTAAAACTTCATTATTTCTTCAATGACTGCAGACATATCGATGTCTTCAACTTCGATTTTTGCTTTGGAATAAAATGGGACGCGGCCTGCATAATGGTCTTCAAGCGCTTCCCGGTCAATGTTGCCTTCAATGGTGGCCACCAATGGCCGATCGCCTTTTCGGTTTCTCAATCGCTGAATTATTCTACCAATCGGTGATTTGAGCCATATGGTAACCCCTTCCATATTCAATCGGTCCATGGTGTCGAAAAAGCATGGAGTGCCACCCCCGGTGGCCATGACAAAATCTTCCTGCTCCAGACAATGAAGTAAGCACAAAAACTCAGTTTGCCTGAATTTATCCTCGCCATATTCGCGTATCCACTCACCCGACGTGCGCCGAGTCCTGTCGAAAATCACCTGATCAAGATCAATAAACGGCTTTCCAAGCGCGTTTGCCAGCCGCCTTGCGAAACGGGTTTTCCCCGATGCCATGTATCCGACAACAAATATTTTCATTGCGCAAAAATAAAACTTCCGCAACAATCATCAACAGGTTTTCCTTGGTTTTTTGGAAATTTAAATGCGTTGACCCTGTATAAAACCCCAGCTTTAAATTTTTATCAATAAATTTGCCTGAGCAAAGCCGATGAAAAATCATGATGACAGAAAGGCCTCTAACGAAAAAAAAAATCCTGCTTGTTTTTGGTACCCGACCCGAAGCAATCAAAATGGCACCTTTGGTAGCCGAGTTCAGAAAGCATCCTGAATTTTTTGATACATTGGTTTGTGTGACTGCCCAGCATCGCGAAATGCTTGATCAGGTTCTTGAGCTGTTCGACATTGTGCCAGACCACGATCTCAATATTATGCACGAGGGACAAGATCTGACTGATGTTACATCGCGGGTTTTGATTGGAATGCGCGATGTTTTGGAACAATTGAAACCCGACCTGGTGCTGGTACACGGCGATACAACCACATCAACAACCACGGCTCTGGCAGCGTTTTACAAGCAAATTCCGGTTGGTCATATCGAAGCTGGTTTGCGAACATATAATGTGTACAGCCCCTGGCCTGAAGAAATGAACCGACAGATTACTGGTCGGATTGCATTTTGGCATTTTGCACCAACCATCCTTGCCCGGCAAAATTTACTCAGTGAAAATGTGCCTGACAATCAAATTATTGTAACGGGAAATACAGTAATTGACGCAATGCTTTCAGGACTTTCCATTATTGAAAACAGGCATGGGGTATATGAAGAAATTATAAGTGACCTTGTTGCATTTGGATTGCCACATGAGCGAGTGACACAATGGAACGGATTGGGTTCAGAACGCAAAATGATTCTGATTACAGGACATCGACGCGAAAACTTTGGTGAGGGGATCGTAAATATTTGCGAAGCCATACGAGAGTTGTCTGAACAGTTTACAATGGTTGATTTTGTGTATCCTATGCATCTCAACCCCAATGTCCGTAAACCAATTCATGAAATTTTCGGCCACGAAATCAAAAGCCCGAATAACAATGTGTTTTTCATTGAGCCATTGCAATACTTACCATTTCTTTTTCTCATGGGAAAATGCGTACTGGTGTTGACTGACAGTGGCGGCATTCAGGAAGAGGCACCGGGTTTGGGCAAGCCGGTTTTGGTGATGCGTGATAATACAGAACGACCGGAAGCGTTGCAAGCTGGCACTGTAAAATTAGTTGGCACCAATAAAAAAACCATTATTGATGAGGTCACCACACTATTAACACAGCGCGACGCTTACAATACCATGGCACAAGCTCTGAACCCTTATGGCGATGGAAAAGCCTGTGAACGAATTGTTCAAAAACTAATACAAAGCTTTGAATAAGTTAACGTCCAGACTATACAAGTGCCTTCCCCTGCCTCTAAAAAGGCAATATGACCGGATTGCAGCATCCGATATCGGAAAGCGGATGAGCAAAAGTGTATTTTGGTCACTCACAGGTTCAGTACTTTCACAGGGACTGATGCTTTTGGCTACTATTGTGGTGGCAAGAATTCTGGGCAAAACTGAATATGGAGAATTAGGCATGATACGTTCAACAGTGAGCATGTTTGCCGTTTTTGCAGGCTTTGGGCTTGGTATGACCGCCACAAAATACATCGCAGAATTTCGCT